>JAYEHA010000065.1:0-3858 GCA_034659335.1 Bacillota bacterium | reverse complement strand
AAAAAAGTAATAGTTGTAATTAATAAAACAGATTTAGATACTAAATTAGATTATGATGAATTAAATAGTTTGATTAAAAATAAAGTGATACTTAAAACATCAATAACTAATGATCATGGTATTAAAGAAGTTGAAAATGAAATTGCTAAGATGGTATATCATGGTGAGATTGAATCAAATGAGAATGAATATATTACAAATATTAGACATATTGATTTATTAAAAAAAGCTTTAGTAAGTATAAATTCATCAATTGTAGCAACAATTAGTGAAATAGGATATGATTTTATAGAAGTGGATATTAGGGATACTTATAGTTATCTGGGAGAAATTACAGGGGAAACAATTACTGATGATGTTATTGATAAAATATTTAGTCAGTTTTGTCTTGGAAAATAATTTGAGGTGAAAAAATGGATAATAATTATGATATAATAGTTGTTGGAGCAGGTCATGCTGGTAGTGAAGCGGCACTTGCATCAGCTAGATTAGGATCAAAGACTTTACTACTTACAATAAATTTAAACTCTGTTGCTATGATGCCTTGTAGTCCGTCAATTGGTGGAACTGCTAAGGGTCATCTTGTAAGAGAAATTGATGCTTTGGGTGGAGAAATGGGCAAAGTTATTGATAAAACTTATATACAAAGTAAGATGTTAAATACTAGAAAAGGGCCTGCTGTTCATTCGCTTCGTGCTCAGGCTGATAAAATTGAATATCATATTCAAATGAAAAAAGTAATTGAAAATACAGATAATTTATATTTAAAACAAGCTGAAGTAATGGATTTAATTATTGAAAATAAAAAAGTAGTTGGAATAAGAGATAATTTACAACAAACTTATTATGCTAAGGCTGTTATTATTGCTGCTGGTACGTATTTGGGTGGGAAAGTTTTTATTGGCAAAAATGTTTTTCAAAGTGGTCCGGATGGATTAAATGCATCAATTGAATTGTCAAAAAATCTTAAAAAGCATGGTATTAATTTAATTAGATTTAAAACTGGAACGCCTGCAAGAATTAATAGAAGAAGCTTGAATTTTGAAAATATGATTATTCAAGAAGGAGATAGTGAAGTTATACCTTTTTCTTTTATGAGTGGTGATATTTCAAAAAAACAAGAACCTTGTTGGTTAACTTATACAAATGCAGTTACACATAAAGTTATTTTAGATAATCTTGATGAAACAGCTTTATATGGAGGATTAGTGGAAGGTGTAGGACCAAGATACTGTCCATCTATTGAAACGAAATTAGAACGTTTTGCTGATAAAGAAAGACATCAATTATTTATTGAACCTGAAGGAAATTATACTAACGAAATGTATGTTCAAGGGATGAGTACTTCATTACCGTTGGATTTGCAAATAGAATTTATGGCTACAATTAAAGGACTTGAAGATGTTGAAGTTATGAGACCAGCATATGCTATTGAATATGATTGTATTAATTCCACAAAAATCGAAGGGACTTTGGAGCATAAAGAAATAGATAATCTTTATTTTG
This sequence comes from Bacillota bacterium, assembly GCA_034659335.1. Taxonomy (GTDB): domain Bacteria; phylum Bacillota; class Clostridia; order Peptostreptococcales; family Acidaminobacteraceae; genus HSG29. The sequence goes on along the minus strand of JAYEHA010000065.1, from coordinate 2,352 downwards.
CAGGTCAAACTAATGGTTCTTCTGGTTATGAAGAAGCAGCAGCTCAAGGTATTATGGCTGGGATAAATGCTCATCTAAAAATAAATAACAAAGCCCCATTTATACTTGATCGTTCAGAAGCTTATATTGGAGTTTTAATTGATGATTTAATAACAAAAGGTACTGATGAACCTTATAGAATGATGAGTTCTAGATGTGAATATAGATTGTTATTAAGACAGGATAATGCAGATTTTAGATTAACTAAAAAATCATATGAAATTGGTCTTGTAACTGAAGAAAGATATCAAACAATGGTTAATAGAAAATATAAAATTGAAAGTGAATTAGCAAGATTAAAAAAAGTATTTATTAAACCTAAAGAGATTAATGAATATTTAGCTGATAGTAGTAATAATTCTAGTCAATCTTCTAAGTCAATGTATGATTTATTAAAACGACCAGAATTAAATTATGAAAATACTGAAATTGTAGATAATGGTAGACCTAAGTTAACTAAGGATGTTATATTTCAATGTGAAAATGAAATTAAGTATGAAGGATATATTGCTAAGCAATTACAGCAAGTTAAAAAATTTAAAAAGTTAGAATCAAAATTAATACCGAGTGGTATTAATTATTTAAATATTGATGGACTTAGGAATGAAGCGCAGGAAAAACTTGTTGAAATATCACCTAAATCTATTGGACAGGCTTCTAGAATATCTGGAGTTAATCCTGCTGATATAAATGTACTATTTGTTTATATTGAAAAATTAAAAAGAAAATCAGTTAGTGGTACTAATGGATAATAAAAAAAATTTTATTGATAGAATGGCACAAATAGATATTATTTTAGAAAAAGAAAAAATTACACAATTTGAACAATTTATGGATTATATGATCTTATGGAATGATAGAGTGAGGTTAACATCTATAACAGAAGAAGATGAAATTATTAATAAACATTTTATCGATTCATTATCGGTTTTAAAGACTAATAAATTTAAAGATAATATAAAAATACTTGATTTGGGAACAGGTGGTGGTTTTCCCGGGATACCATTAAAGTTTTATAATAAAACTTTTGATTTAACTATGTTAGATTCAAGACTTAAAAAAATTGAATATCTTGAAAATGTAATAGAGGAATTTAATTTGTTAAATACTATTGCAATACATGGTAGAGCTGAAGATTATGGAAATGATAGTACATATAGAGAAAAATATGATATTGTTGTTTCAAGAGCAGTTGCTGAATTATCAATTTTAGCCGAATTTTGTTTACCATTTGTAAAAATAAATGGGTATTTTATTGCTATGAAAGCAAGTAATATTGAGGTTGAATTAGATGAGGCTAAAAATGCTATTAATATATTAGGTGGACAAATAGAGAGTGTAATAAAATTTATTTTACCCGAGACAGATTTTGAAAGGTCTTTGTTGGTGATAAAAAAAATTAAGAAAACACCTAAAGTTTATCCAAGGAGTGCTGGCAAGCCAAAGAAAAAACCATTAAAAGGATGATAAAGTGGAAAAAATAAATGATGTTTTATTTATAGATGTTGAGAAAATTGTTAAGAATCCTAATCAACCTAGAAATTATTTTTTAGAAGATTCTATTGAAGAATTATCTGAATCGATCAGGCAAGTTGGAGTAATACAGCCAATAAGCGTAAGAAAAATTGGAAATAAATTTGAATTGATTGCAGGTGAACGTAGGTTAATAGCTACTAAAAAAGCGGGATTTAAGAAAATACCAACTATAGTGATAGATGTTGATGATAATCAATCTGCTATTCTTGCTTTGATCGAGAATATTCAAAGAGAAAATTTAAATTTTTTTGATGAAGCTCATTCTTATAGAGTTTTGATTGAAAAATATAATATTACTCAAAAGGATTTAGCACTAAAAATTGGTAAATCACAATCTTCTATTTCAAATAAATTGAGATTGTTAAAATTGGATAATGAAATAACTAAAAAAATTGTAGATAATAAATTGACTGAGAGACATGCTAGAATATTATTAAAGATAAAATCAAGTGAAAAACAAAATGAAATAATAGAGAAGATAATAAAAAACCAGTTAAACGTAAAACAAACAGATGTTCTAGTAAATAAATTATTAAATGATAGTAGAATAGAAAAACGCAAAAAAAATACTCAATATAAATTTGGTGCTAATATATATGTAAATACTATTAAAAAAGCATTTAATGAAATTCTAAATGTTGGGATTGATGCTGAGTTTGAAAAAAGTCTTGAAGAAAAATATATTGAGTTAAAAATAAGAATTCCTAGGTAATCTTTTAAAAAAGATTACTTTTTTTATTATATTTAATATATTGCTTAGAAATATTATGAAAAGAG
>JAYEHA010000064.1:0-5412 GCA_034659335.1 Bacillota bacterium | reverse complement strand
TAATTCTTTTATAAAATTCAACTCTTACAATCTTCCCATAAATATTTTTATCATAATCTAAAATATGAGTTTCTACAGTAAATTCCGATCTCTTTAAAGTAGGATTAAACCCTACATTTGTAACACTAAAAAAGGCTTCATCATCAATTATAATCTTAGTAATATAAACACCCGGTTTAATAATCGCAAAATTGTTATCTAACTCTAAATTAGCTGTAGGGTATCCAAGTTGTCTCCCGATTTTTTCACCTTCAACAATTTTACCTTCTAAAGAATAATTACGACCTAAATAAAAATTTGTATCTTGAATATTACCATTTCTCAATAATTTTCTAATTAATGTAGAACTTATTCGTACAAAATCTTTTTTTATAGGTTCTACAATATCATAACTATAATGATACTTTTTAGACTGCTTGATTAATAAATTAGTATCACCTTTAGCTTGCTTTCCAAAATGAAAATCATATCCAACAACAAGATGTTTCATTCTAAGATTATTAATTAATATATCCTCAATAAATTCAAAAGGACTGATATTTCTTTGTCTCTCATCAAATGTTAATAAAACCAAAATATCAACACCCAATTTTTCAATTAATTTTTTCTTATAACTCAATTCAAATATTGTTGAAAGAGCATCTTCTTTATTTGTTAATGACACAGGATTGTTTGCAAAAGTATATACAAGACTCTTCAAATTTTTTTCTTTTGCGTCTTTAACTAACTGTTTAATTATCTTTACATGTCCAATATGAAGTCCATCAAAAGTTCCAAGAGTAATTGCCGTATCATAATTAAGTTTTTGAATACTATTTAATATCTGCATTTAATCACCTTATAACGTTTCATCAACTAATATTTTTATAACCTCATCTAATTTAGCATTTATAGAACAACCAGCAGCTTTTTTATGACCGCCACCGTCATATTTTAAAGCTAATTTTGAAACATCAAAATCATACTTTGATCTTAAACTTACTTTAAATAATTCTTCATTTACTTCTTTAATGAAAATCGAAACTTCAACAACACAAATATTCCTTACCTTTTCGACTAACCCCTCTGTATTAACATTTTCAAGATTCATTTCATTTAACATTTGATTTGTTAAATATATTATTCCAATATTTCCATTATATATTTTAAGAGTTTCTAATACTTTATTACTTAAAATTACATCTTCATATGATATATTTTGATACAATTCAGTATTGATTTTTTCAAAATTCACTTTTTTACGTAATTCAGAAGCAATTAGAAAAGTTTCACTGGTAGTATTTGAATATTTAAAACTTCCAGTATCTGTCGATATTGCAACATAAAGAGCGTCTGCAATAACTGAATCAATCTCGTAATTTAATTCAGTAAAAATATTAAATAAAATTTCCCCTACTGAAGATGCTTCTTTTATATAATTAATATCTCCATATAATGTATTTGTAATATGATGATCAATATTAATTATTATTTTATTTTCTAACATTGTTTGTCTTGTCTCAAATCTTGAAAGATCTGAAGAATCTAAAGTAAATATAATTTTAATATCTAAACCCATCTTTTCAAATTCTTCTTGAGTATATATTTCATTTCCTAAAAAAGATAAATTCAAAGGCATATCATCATTTAAGACAATATACCCTGTTTTATTCATATTACTTAATACTTTTTTTAATGCAATAGCAGATCCAATTGTATCTCCATCCGGATTTTTATGAGGCATTATAATAAATTCATTATTATTATCAATATAATACTTAATTTTCTTCATCATCTTGATGCAATCCTTTAATTATTTCCTCAATTTTCATTCCCGTTTTTATAGACTCGTCTAATCTAAATACAGGCTCAGGCGTAAACTGTAATTTCAATTTTTTACTTAATTCAGTTCTAATAAAGCCCTTAGCAGATTTTAACCCTCTTATTGTTTTCTTTGCCTTTTCTACATTATCTTCCATATCACTAACATATACATAGCAATATCTTAAATCATCAGTAGTTTCAACATCTGTAATACTTGTAAGTGTTGAAATTCTACCATCTCTTATTTCTCCACTCATTATTAATTCACTAATAATTTTTCTTATCTCAACTGAAATTTTTTTTAATCTTCTTTCATTCATACTACAACCTATCTCTTTTAACTTCTTTAATTATATAAGCTTCAATAATATCTCCGACTTTAATATTATCGTATTTTTCTAAAGTAATTCCACATTCAAAACCAGTAAGAACTTCTTTAGCATCATCCTTAAATCTTTTTAATGAAGAAAGCTCTCCATCAAACAATACAATTCCATTTCTTAATAATCTGATTTTACTATTTCTAGTTATTTTTCCACTTGTAACATATGATCCAGCAATAGTACCTATTTTCGAAACTTTAAAAATATCTCTAACTTCAATTTGTCCTAAAACTTCTTCAACAAATTCAGAATCTAACATACCAACCATTGCCTTAGTAATATCATTAAGTACATCATATATAATTCTATAAGTTCTAATATCAACATTTTCTTGCTTAGCACTATTTAATACATTTGCAAGCGGTCTTACATTGAATCCAATAATAATCGCATTTGAAGCAGAAGCAAGTGATACATCGGCTTCAGAAATTGTACCAATATTTGCATGTATAATATTTACTTTAATTTCTTCATTTGATATTTTATTTAATGAGCCTTTTAAAGCTTCTATTGAACCATGAGCATCAGCTTTTAAAATAATATTAAGTTTCTTTAACTCGCCCTCTTTCATCTGATCAAATAAATCTTCTAATGAAATATGCTTACTTAATTTCATTTTTTCTTTTCTCATTTCTAATTTTCTATAAGTTGCTAATTCACGCGCTCTTTTATCATCTTTTGTAACATAAATTCTTTCTCCAGCTTGAGGAACTTCTGATAATCCAGCAATCTCAATTGGAGTAGAAGGTAATGCTTTTTTAATCTTTTTACCTTTATAATTATACATTGCTCTAATTCTTCCAGATGTTTTACCAACAGTTATAGCATCTCCAGCTCTCATTGTTCCATTATTAACAATAACTCTGGCAATTGGTCCTCTACCACTTTCTAACTCAGCTTCAATAACAGTCCCAATTCCTAATCTGTCTGGATTAGCTTTTAAATCTTCCATTTCAGCTACTAATAATATCATTTCTAAAAGTTCATTAATTCCCTCACGTTTTTTTGCTGAAACTTTAACAGCAATTACATCGCCGCCCCAATCTTCAACTAAAATTCCGTGTTCAGATAACTCTTGAATAACTTTATCAGCATTAGCACCAGGAACATCCATTTTATTAATTGCCACTACAATCGGAACACCAGCAGCTTTAGCATGATCAATTGCTTCGATAGTTTGAGGCATAACACTATCATCTGCTGCAACAACTAATACTGCAATATCTGTAATTTGAGCACCTCTTGCTCTTAATGAAGTGAACGATTCATGTCCAGGAGTATCTAAAAATACAATTTTCTTTCCGTTTACATTAACTTCAGAAGCACCAATATGTTGAGTTATTCCACCAGCTTCTCCGTCACTTATACTTGTATCTCGCATTGCATCTAACAATGTCGTTTTACCATGATCAACATGACCCATTACAGTAACAATTGGAGCTCTAAACTGTAATTCCTCTAACTTATCTTCATAATTCTCATCTTTATAAAGCTCATCTATTTCTAATTTTTCTAATTTTATTGAAACATTATATTTTTCAGCTAATAACTTCATAGTATCAAAATCAATATTCTGATTTATTGTTGCCATAATATTTAAATTCATTAAATCCATAATTAACGTATTTGCTTGCTTTCCAATAATATCAGCAAACATTCCAACAGTCATCGCTTTTTTCACTTCAATTGCATTTTCAGCTAATATTTCTTCTTCTTTTTCCTCTATTATTTCCTTTTCCTCACCTTCAACTTGTAATTCCAATACCATTTCTGCTTCTTGCTCAGATATTGAACTCATATGACTTGTAACATCCACACCTAAGTCCACTAAAATTTCTACTAAATCATGACTTTCCATTTCCAATTCTTTTGCTAATTGATACACTCTTATTTTCGACATATTGGCACCTCCGACTAATAATCTATTCTATTTCATTTATATTTCCATCACTTTCACTATTGACATCAGTATTATCTGATTCATCTATTTCATCTATTTCATCTATTTTTTTTACTTGATCGACTGATTTTATATCTATTTTCCAACCAGTTAATTTTGCAGATAATCTTGCATTTTGCCCAGCTTTTCCAATTGCTAAAGATAATTGATCATTTGGAACAGTAACTCTTGCTATTTTATTTTTTTCATTAATAATCTTAACATTTACTACATCAGCAGGGCTAAGCGCATTAGCAATATATATTTCGGGATTTTTATTCCATTTAATAATATCAATTTTTTCTCCGCCTAATTCCTCTACAACAGCATTTACCCTTACACCATTTTTACCCACACAAGCACCTAACGAATCTACATTATTATCTAACGTAAATACAGCCATCTTAGTTCTAGCTCCCGCTTCTCTAGCTAAACTTCTTATTTCAACAACCCCATCATATATTTCAGGGACTTCAAGTTCAAATAATCTTTTTACTAAATCTGGTTCAGTCCTTGAAAGAATAATCTGCGGCCCTTTTGTAGTTTGAGAAACACTTTTTATAACACATTTAACCCGCATCCCTCTAAAATATTCTTCTTCACTAATCTGTTCATTTGGTAATAATACACCTTCTAATCCATCTAGAGTAACAAAATAAACACCATTCGACTCTCTTTGTACTTCTCCTGTAACTAACTCAGATTCTCTATTCGCAAATTTATTAAAAAGCACATCTCTTTCTTCTTCTTTTAATCTTTGAATAATTACTTGTCTTGCATTTTGAGCAGCAATTCTTCCAAAATCTTTAGGTGTAACTTCTTTTTCAATAATATCACCTAATTCATGACTCCCTGGAAATTCTTTTGCCTCTTCTAATGTAATATCATTTACTTCAAGAGGCTCTTCAACAATTTCTAGAAGTGAAAATACTTTAACATCACCATTTTCAATATTAAATTCTACTCTTACACTATTTTTTGTCATATTATAATTTTTCTTATATGCCGATTCTAATGCTGCAATAATTGCCTCTACAACTAATTCTTTCTTAATTCCCTTATCTCTTTCAATTTGATCGAGGATATTCACTATTTCCGAACTCATTTTGACCTCCCTAACTATTAGAAATTAGCATGCAAATTAATTTTAGACACCTTACTTCTTTGCAATTCAATCATACCTTCCGATATTTCAATTTTAAACAACGACTCAGTAAAACCTTTTAAAATACCAGTAACAATTTTTCTTCCATCTGTAGTTTGATATAACTTAATATCAACTTCTCT
>JAYEHA010000063.1:0-5418 GCA_034659335.1 Bacillota bacterium | reverse complement strand
TTTAAATAATTTAATTTGTTTCTTTATTATTTTCCCTGTACTCCTTTAATCTTCTATAAAAAGTGCTCCGGGATTTAAGACCAAGTATTTCCATTCCTTCCTTTGAAGATATTTTACCTTTTTCAAGCATAAGGCTTACTTCTGCAAGTTTTGGTATTGATATGTTTATCCTCTTTCGACCTTTATACTTTCCATTATCTTTAGCATTTTTAATGCCTTTTCTTTGCCTACGTTCTCTAGCGTTATATTCCGCTTCATACAATGCTTGTACCATACCGTGAATATTATCCCTGTTCATATCTTCTATATTAAAATCTGGTGTATACAGAAATGAACCGATTGCAATCAACTCCAGTATAGTTTTTAATCGTTTATAATTATTTTGGCCTAGCAACTTAATACTCTCTAATTCTATTAAGCTCCCAGGTATCTTATTAATTGACTTAGCTTTAACTGGTTTTTCATATCTTTTTACCACCAGATTATCACCAGTATACTTTAGATTACTCCTAATCAGCCATTCTAAAGGATCAAGAAAATCAAGTTCATATTCGTCTAATAACTCATACAAATCTTCCCTATTTTCTTGTGGTGTTCTTTCATATATAAAAGTAGGAATCCTATTTTTTCTTATATACTTATCTCTCCGAATTTCAAGATTCAATCCAGGTATTCCTTGAAAAACATCCGACTTTAACAAACCTATAACTTCGTAGTTCGGTTCAAAGATATATTCATAAGTATCATCTTCGTAGTTAACCTGTGATATTTTACAAACAGCATAATGTATTTGCATTCTGTCAATAGCATATATCATGCCTTCTACCCTTTGACTTCTCATTCTACCAACCTTTCATATGTATTCTTCATTAATACTTCATACCTACTCTTAAGCATATGCCTGTAAAACAGCTTGTGTATTTTTGACACTATGCTTATGTTATCGATTATCTCATATGCTACTTCAAGGTCAAACCTCTCGAAAACATCAATAAGTGCAGCATTGCATTCATCAAATTTACAACTGCTAATAACCTCATAATATGAACTTTTCTTTCCATCTAAAAGTATCTGTGATCTTGGAAACTCATAAATTCTTCTGTTGGTTTCCGTTTCGCTTTTTAAAATCTTCATCATTTCGTCTTCATCTATCATTCTTGGAAATAGACAGGAACCATTGTCAAATATAGGTGCTAATCTATATTGATTGTTTTCTTTAATAAAACCCCAGTTCCCACCATGTCTATCAAAATTCCCTAACAATGCATCAATTATATAAAGCTGCCAAAACTGCTTTATTGTTTCCTTTGGATCAGAAAGTTTATTGTTCATCATAAGTATATCTGTAATATCCTCGTAGGAATATGTGAATTCTTCTCTATTTGCTTCGATACTACTTTCTCCTACGTCGTTAAAAGCCACGAATTGCTGCCCCTCTTCAACAAAATCTTTAATTGCCACAATGTTTTCACCTTTATATGTACCAAGATATGTCTCTTGAACAACATAACCCATAGAAGCTATGATTCTGCAACCAATAAACTCTGATATATGATTATTTCTCGTCAGAAATCGTTCCTTTTTGGGAAACTTAATAATAAAGTCCTCGCTTCCTACACGTATGCCTATTTTTCTCTCAGCTCCACTATACATTTTGTTTGTTCTATCAAACTTAGTGTAATCCATTTTCCCCTCGCAGTCTCAATAGGATATGTTTTTATTTATAGCACTATTATATCACACTTCTCGCTAGTGTCAATAGAGTATATTTAAATTTATGAGACTTTTATATTGCATCAACTAAAATCTCAATAGGGTTCATTTTTTTGATACCCTTACATTTTTAAAATAGTAGTTTTTAATAGAATTATTATACTCTCAAAACTTAATTTTATTTCAGATATTTAATTATATGTATCTGTTATTATAAAAGTAACCCATTTATTAATTAAAAATTCACCATTCAAAATTAACTTTTCTCTATACCCTGATAATGATAACCGCCTCAAGAACTCCTCTTAACAAAAAAGCTATAACACTAATTGAAACGATATATTCTTACTCTTAGATTTATTTTTTAATCTCTGTAAAATTGATTGTTCAATCCCCATTATAACCACAACTCAATGATTCTATTTACTTTTAGAACTGTTTTTACTTACCGCAATATGCCATTTCATAGGCGTTCTATCAATATAGTTATAAATGTACAATGCCAACTCTAAACAACTACACCATTAGGAAAAAGTTTACTTTTTTCATATGAATAATAGGTATTATAACGACTTTTTTCATATGAATAACATCTAACTGTATAATAATTCATACGAATTAGAATGGTTCAAGATTTTCTAGACATTAACACTTGGTTTGACAAATGGAAAATCTATATAAAAAGAAAACTGTTTGTTAAAAAACTACCTAACAATTAAAAAATATCTTAATATCAACAATTTTACTTCCTAAAATAACAGATACATTGCTTAAAGTCGATTATTTTTACTTTATTTTGTGATTCGTTTACGGTAATTTTCTTAGTCTATTTCGCAATTATCTATTGTTTCATACAATAATTCTATATATTTAAGAACCTTATTTCTCAAAAATTTAGTCTTATATTTTTTCAATACTCTCTACTTCTGGTAATAATCCAATAAATCTTGCCAATGAAATAATTGTCATAATAAATCCAGCAAATAATTCTGTAAAAGCAATATTTGATACGATATAAGAGAAACCACTAAACTCAGCAAGAGAAGGATCAAATGTTACAAAACATAAAAAGCTCATCTTAATATAATCATACCACCTATAACTTGCTCCAATACCAATATATTGAGATATAACTATATAAACAGATGAGTACCAAAAAATAATTTCAAAGTAATTATGAAACAATAAAATTACAATTCTCGTTGGTGATTTTATTTTATATTCTTTTCCAATTAAACGACTTCTATAAGGATGAAATAATATTACATTTATTTGATAGATTATAATTTCAAATGTCCTAAATAATCCATATCCAATTAATAAATACATAAACAGATTGTTATCTCCAAGATAAACAATAATTGAAACTGAAATAGATAATACAAGATTAAACAATACCTAGAGTTCTACAAATCTATATCCTAATTTTTTCTTAAATAATTTTAATGAAATATACCTTATAAAAGCAAATATCGATAGCTTTTCTAAAAATTTAAAAATAAAATTCCAAAATAGAACAATTATATCTTTCTTTTCACTTTTAGTTTTCATTAATCCTCGCTTTCTTAAGACTTAAATTTATCTATTTCCCTATGTGTTAGGTTAATTGTCGTAACCACCTCATACATATAAGATTAATTTAATCCTGAATTAATAATTTATCTCAGACAATAAATTTAGTTCATTAGAATTAAAATTTCTTTTATTATAATTATCATTACTATACTTAATTATTTCTTTTGCAAGATCTTTAGAAATATAATTTGTACTAGTAATGTCTTTTCTTAATTCATCGCTTAGTGGTTGACTTAACGGACAACTATTCATACAAATACCGCAATCAGTTCCAATTTTTGACCAAATTTCAAAACATTTTTCTTGTTTAAATCCATCTTTAGAAAATGCACGTCCAATACAATTAGTAACACATTTATTACATATTGAACATAAATTTTTTAATCCAAAATCAATTGGTAAATCATAATTTAAAGGCAAATTAGTACTTATAGCTGCAAATCGTATTCTTGGACCATAATCTTTAGTTACTATTATATTAATATTTCCAAATTCGCCTAGTCCGGCTTTTTGTGCTGCTAATGGTAAATAAACAAGATAATTCCCATCAATATGAGCACGAGCTTCATATCCAAGTTGTCGAATATAATATGCAATTTGTAAAGCAATTATTTCTGCTTTTAAATATGCCTGTGCTACTTCAATAGTCTGTTCTGAAAAAGGTGCTCTGTTTATAAATTTTTTATCCATTTCTATACTAAATACTATTAAATTTTTATGATTAAGTTCTATTTTTTCTCCGTATATTTTTTCATTTCGTCCTCGATGAGAGTATAATATTTCCTTGCTTAATTTTGTAATCCCAATAGATCTAGCTCCAAAATATAATCCTAAATTTTTAATTTGTTTAGTAGCTATATTTTTATCAAGTGGAATTATTTTAGGATTCTTTTTCCCTTCCGCTAAATGATTTATATCACTTATAAGATTAAAAGTTGAATCTATAAGATTAGAACCAAATTTATGAAAAAGAGAACTTTTTTCATTTGACAATCCTGGTAACGTCCTTAAATAATCATCAATTTCTTTTTTATCCGGATTTCTAGTATAATAATCTTTGTAATTTTCTTGTCCCTTTTTATAGTTAATTCGAGAAAACATCAAATCTCTTTCGTCAATTTGCTTCATTTTTATCCTTTCTATTATTAAAATTAATTTATTCAATTTCAGCTTTAAGAATATTAATTACAGTATCTAAAATGTCTTTAGATAACCTTTCAATATACTTACGATGAATGTCAATATATTTCTCTGTATTACTATTTCCATCATAATTTTTAAATAATTCATCCAAAGTAATTACATTTTTCTTCTAAATTTTTTTAGTAATCTAATACCTTGACTATTACCGGATTGCTTTGTATATATCAAATATATACTTCAATAATAGATATGTCAATTTACTTATAACAAATCCAGCTCTAATATGATAATACAAATCTCATTACTTTTTAAAAATTCATCTTGAATTAAACTTCTATTTAATTTAAAATGGTCAAAGAGGTGATTATATGATTACTAAAGATACTGAATTATTAGAAATTGCTGAAAAGTATCCCGAAACCGAAAAGTTTTTCCATCTTTTTGATAAACCTTTAGGCCACTGTATTTTATGTGAAAATCTTTTTGATACATTAGAAAACATTTCAACACTATATAATTTAGAATTAAATCTATTATTAGATTATTTAAATCTAATAGCACAAAAAACACCTCGATAAATCTATTGAGGTGTTTTCTTATTGCAAATATTATAGACAATGGAAATTTAGCTCTTTATGGCAAAAGTAAAAATACTTATTTTAGAGAACATGGTTCAAAGGAACAGGGCCCTTATAGAAAACAGAAAGCTAAAGAATTATATAATCTCTTAATATACATTTTTTTGAATATGTTAGTTTGTTGGTACCTGGACCATTATGCTTTCAGAATCGAACAGTTAAGAAGGTGGAAAAAGAAATTGTGTACAACGTAAAAAATCAAAATTAAAAACCGTTCTTTCGTTGAAATTACAACGTTAGAATCGGTTTATTTTTTTAAAAGTGTCAAACTCAGGTTATATTTTATCATATTTTATACATCAAATGAATATGTTAGTTTGTTGGTGCCTGGCACCATTAAACATGGTAC
>JAYEHA010000062.1:0-5426 GCA_034659335.1 Bacillota bacterium | reverse complement strand
ATCTGATTTCAAGAAGTGGCTTGTTACTCAGTAATGATGAGGATAAGTTGAAAAAATATGTTTATGAAAATATTAAATTATATATAAAATGTTTTATAGATAGTTAAAATTTATACAAAGTTTTTTTATTATTATGAAATTTCTAACTATTTGAATTGACATTTAGATTACATAATATAAAATATTATATGGATAAAAGATTTTGTATACTGTATTCAAGATATGAAGGGGTGAAATAATTGGGACTTTTAACTTTTAAGGGTGGAATACATCCGCCGCATGGTAAGAAGTATAGTGAAAAAAAAGCTATTGAAAAAGCCAATGATCCAAAAATAGTCAAAATTCCTTTGAGTCAACATATTGGTGCACCGTGTAAGCCAATTGTTAAAAAAGGTGATTTTGTTAAAGTAGGTCAACAAATTGGAGAACCATTAGCATTTGTTTCTGCACCAATACATAGTAGTGTATCGGGTGTTGTAAAAGATGTAAAAAATGTAAAAATTGCTGGAGGAATGGGCAGTTGTATTATTATTGAATCTGATGGAGAATTTCAATTGTCTGAAAGTATTTCATTAAAAGGAGATGTTGAGTTATTATCAGGCAAAGAAATATTAGAAATAATAAAAAATGCTGGGATAGTAGGAATGGGTGGTGCTGGTTTTCCAACTCATGTAAAACTTTCTCCGCCACCAGATAAAAATATTGATTTAGTAATATTAAATGGGGCTGAATGTGAACCTTATTTAACTGCTGATCATAGATTAATGCTTGAAAGAGCTGATGATATAGTTTATGGTTTAAAAGCTATAATGAAAGTTTTAGATGTTGAAAAAGGTTATATCGGTATTGAAAATAATAAACCTGATGCAATAAAAATTATGAAAGAAGCTGCAAAAGGTGAAAATATTGTTGTTCAGGGTCTTAAAACAAAATATCCACAAGGTGCAGAAAAACAATTAATTCATGCGATTTCTGGTAGAGAAGTTCCATCCGGTGGTTTGCCTATGGAAGCAGGTGCCGTTGTAAATAATGTTGCTACTGCGTATGCTGTTGCTGATGCAATAAAAACTGGAATGCCATTAATTAAGAGGATTTGTACTATTACTGGTAGTGCTATAAAAGAGCCTAAAAATTTAGAAATATTAGTAGGAACTGAAATTACTGAAATGATTGAACAATGTGGTGGATTTATAGAAGAACCAGGTAAAATTTTACTTGGTGGTCCAATGATGGGAAGAGCAACTTCAGCTATTGATATTCCATCGACAAAAACTACTTCAGGAATTTTAGCTTTTAATAAAGTTGATGCAGTAATACCTGAACCATCTTTATGTATTAAATGTGGTAAATGTGTAGAGGTATGTCCTATTAATTTATTGCCTGTATATATTAGTGCTAATGCAGAAAATGGTAATTTTGATAATGCAGAAAAATTTAATGCTATGGATTGTATTGAGTGTGGTTCTTGTTCATTTATTTGTCCTTCAAAACGAAAATTATTAGAGGGAATAAGATTAACAAAAAATAGAATTAGAAGTAAGAAACAAAAATAGTTAGGGGGATAATATGGAATCAAAATTATTAGTTTCATCATCTCCTCATATTAGATCAAATGATACTGTTAGTTCGATTATGAGAGATGTTGTAATTGCTTTGTTACCGGCAACGATATATAGTGTTTATTTATTTAGATTAAATGCAATAATAACAATATTACTTTCTATTATTGCTGCTGTAGTAACTGAAGCTGTTATTCAAAAAATTAGAAAAAAACCAATTACAATTTCAGATTGGTCTGCAGTTATAACGGGTTTATTATTATCATTTAATTTACCTGCGTCAGTGCCTTGGTGGATACCGGTTATTGGATCGATATTTGCTATTTCAATTGTTAAACATGCTTTTGGTGGTTTGGGTCAAAATTTTATGAATCCTGCGTTAGCTGCAAGAGCATTTTTAGTTGCTTCTTGGCCGGTTGAAATGACTTCATGGGTTACAACTGGTGTAGATGCAGTTTCTACTGCAACACCATTGACTCTTTTTGGTGATAAATTACAACCTTCTATGGTTGATTTATTTATTGGAAATGTTAGTGGTTGTATTGGTGAAACATCTGCACTTTTATTAATATTAGGTGGAGTATATTTACTTTATAGAGGTGTTATTAAAATTACAATTCCTAGTATTTATATTGGAACTTTTGCAGTTTTAACTTTGTTATTTAGTGGTTTTGATTTTAATTTTACATTATATCAATTATTATCTGGTGGATTAATGCTTGGAGCTATTTATATGGCTACTGATTATTCTTCGTCTCCGGTTAATACTAAAGGACAAATTATATTTGCTTTTGGAGCTGGATTATTAACATTTATTATTCGGACTTATGGTGGTATGGCAGAGGGTGTTTCTTTCTCAATATTATTAATGAATGTTGCAACTCCATTGATAGAAAGATATACTACACCAAAAGTGTTTGGGGGTGCAAAATAAATGAAAGAGATTATTACTTTAGGTTTAAAATTATTATTGATTAGTTTAATTGCAGCTTTAGCGTTAGGGTATGCAAATGAAATGACAAAAGGTCAAATACTTGCGCAAAGAGAATTGGCTAATAAAGAAGCGCGAATTGCAGTTATGCCTGAGGCGGATGCATTTAAACCAATTGATTTGAAAGAAAAAAATATAGATGATAATATTATTATAGAAGGATATATTGCTTTAAAAAATGATTCTCAAATTGGATATGTTTTTAAAGTTGCGCCAAAAGGTTATGGTGGAGCTATTGAAGTAATCGTTGGTATTTCTAATGATAATAAATTGACTGGTGTTAGAATTGGGAATATGAATGAAACTCCTGGTTTAGGTGCTAAATCGAAAGATATGGAATTTTATAGTCAGTATGCAGGAATGAATGCTTTGAATGAAATAGGTGTTTCAAAAATAGCTAAAACTGATACTGAGATTAAAGCAATATCTGGTGCTACTATTACATCTGTGGCAGTGACTAAAGGTGTAAATCACGCAATTGAAGCATTTAAAAAAATAGAGAATTAATTTGGAGGTGATTTAAGTTGAATAAAAGTAAATTGCAAATTTTTACAAATGGTTTATATAAAGAAAATGCAATATTTTATCAGCTATTAGGGATGTGTCCTACTTTAGCGGTAACTACAAGTGCAATAAATGGATTAGGTATGGGTTTGGCTACAACAGCTGTTTTAGTTTTAGCTAATATGGCGATTTCTATGTTAAGAAATTTTATACCAAATAAAATTAGGATTCCAGCGTTTATTGTCTTAATTGCAACTTTTGTTACGATTATAGGAATGGTTATGGAAGGTTATTTACCTTCACTTTATTCTGCATTGGGGCTTTTTATTCCTTTAATAGTTGTAAACTGTATTATTTTAGGTAGAGCAGAAGCATTTGCATATAGTAATAATATGTTTGATTCATTATTAGATGGATTAGGTATGGGTCTTGGATTTTCATTGTCTTTAACTATACTTGGTTCTGTTAGAGAAATATTAGGTGCTGGAAGTATTTTTGGGATAACATTATTTGGTGCTAGTTTTAAACCAGTATTAATGATGATATTACCTCCTGGAGCGTTTTTAGCTTTAGGAATATTAATGGCTTTAAATAATAAGTTTAAAAGTAGAAAGGCTTAGGAGGAGGGAAATATGGAAAATGCTAATATTTTCGTAATACTTGTTAGCTCGATTTTAGTAAATAACTTCGTTCTTTCAAGATTTTTAGGTGTATGTCCCTTTTTAGGAGTATCAAAACAAGTTGATACTGCAATTGGAATGGGATTGGCAGTAACTTTTGTTATGACTTTAGCTGGAGTTATTACTTATTTAGTTCAATATTATATTTTAGAAAAATTTCATCTTGAATATTTGCAAATTGTTGCATTTATTTTAATAATTGCATCTTTAGTTCAATTTGTTGAGATAGTGTTACAAAAAATATCACCAACACTTTATCAAGCTTTAGGTGTGTTTTTACCATTAATAACTACTAATTGTGCTGTTTTAGGTTTGGCACTTTTAAATATAGACGATAATTTAAATTTTGTACAAACAATATTTAGATCTATCGGAGCTGCGGTTGGATTTGCTCTTGCTATTGTTTTATTTGCTGGTATTAGAGAGAAAATTGAATTATCTGATGTTCCGAAACCTTTTAAAGGTTTTCCAATTGCTTTAATTACAGCAAGTTTAATGTCAGTTGCGTTTTTAGGGTTCCAAGGATTAGTATAGGGTTATGAAAGGAGAAATTATATGGATGTAAAAAATATATTATCTGCTGGATTAAGTTTAGCTAGCATGGGATTGTTATTTGGAGCAGGTTTAGCATATGCTTCGCAAAAATTTGAAGTTAAAAGAGATCCAAAAGTTGAAGCAGTATATGATGCTTTGCCATCGGCTAATTGTGGTGGTTGCGGTTTTCCGGGTTGTATGCAATTTGCTGAAGCTGTTGTAAAGGGAGATGCAAAACCTAATGGATGTCCAGTAGGCGGAGATGTTGTTGCTGAAAAAATTGGTGATGCTTTAGGATTAAAAGTTGAGATAGGCGAAAAATTAGTTGCACGTGTTCAATGTAAAGGTGATAAAGATAAGTGTCAAACAAAATATGAATATTTTGGCTTAGATAGTTGTATCTCTGCCAATATGCTTGAATCAGGACCGAAGGCATGTAGTTTTGGATGTTTGGGCAACGGTGATTGTGTAGATGTTTGTCAGTTTGATGCAATTCATATAACGGATAAAGGTATTGCTGAAGTGGATAAAGAAAAATGTACTGCTTGTGGAGCGTGTATTGAAATTTGTCCGAAAGATTTAATAGAATTGGTTCCTTATAAGCAACATGTTGTTGTTGATTGTAAAAATGAGGAACGTGGCGGCTTTGTTAAGAAAAATTGTGATGTTGCATGTATAGCCTGTGGTATTTGTGAAAGGTCATGTCCATTTGATGCAATTCATGTAATTAACAATGTAGCAGTTATTGATTATGATAAATGTACTCAATGTATGATTTGTTATGAAAAATGTCCTACAAATGCAATTAGCGCTATTGAATCAAAAAAACAAAAAGCATTTATTATTGAAGAAAATTGTATTGGTTGTTCATTATGTAAAAAGAGATGTCCAGTTGATGCAATAAAAGGCGAGATAAAAGGAATTCATACAATAGATCCAGAAAAATGTATTGGTTGTGGTGAATGTATTGAAGCTTGTCCTAAAGATACAATTATTATGAAAAATATTGAATAATTAAATCATTAATCTTCGCTTGAAAGAGTGGAGATTTTTTTGTGTAATAAAAAGCTTTAATATATTTAAAATTAATGATAAAATAGACAATGATGTATCGTTAATAGTTAAGGAGAGTTATGAAAAAAGACAATATTTTTTTAC
>JAYEHA010000061.1:0-5459 GCA_034659335.1 Bacillota bacterium | reverse complement strand
TGGAGCAAATATATTTACTAACTGTAGTTTAGATAAAAATCTTAATTCAATGTTAGGATTTACAGAAAAAGAAGTAAAAGAAATAATAGACTATTATAAACTTGGAGATATAGTAGAAATAAATGAATTTAGAAGGACTTTAAAAACATATGCAAATGGGTATAAATTTAGTAAAGATATTGAAAATACTGTATATAAGACAGATATGCTTTTATATATAGTTAAAAATATAGTAGCAACAGGAGATTATCCAAGAAACTTAGTAGACAGAAATGCAATAACAGATTATCGAAAAATGAAAAATATTGCAAGAAACTTTATAACAGAGGAAGATATGATAGAAATAATAGAAAAGCGTGAAATAAGGACAATTATCTTAAAAGATAGATTTAACCTTGAAGATATGCATAATGGAATAGATGTAAACACAAATATCAAATCACTTTTATTCTATTTAGGACTAGTAACAATAAAAGAACAGCAGGAAGATGCAGTAATACTTAAAATTCCAAATTATACAGCGGATAAAATATACTGGGAATATATACGAAGAGTTTTTAAAGCTGCGGTAAATCTTAGATATGAAAAGTTAGTAAAAGCTATGAGAAAAATGCAGTTAGAATCAAACATTAATGATTTAATGGTTATATATGAAAACATATTAAATCAATTATCAAATAGAGATTTAACCCATCATACAGAAGAAACGAGTAAAGGAATATTTATTACTTTAATAAATACAGATGGATTATATTTAATTCAAAGTGAAAGAAAAGCTAAAGATGGATATACTGATCTTTATTTAAGAGAAGATGTACTTTATAAAGAAGCTATTAAATATAGATATATGATTGAATTTAAACATTTAAAAATGAGTGAATTAAAAAGAGAAAATATTCAAAGTGAAACTAAAGAAAGTATAATTAATCTAAATAAACAGCTTATAGAAGAAACAATAAACGGAGCTAAAAAGCAACTTGAAAACTATATGGAAGATAGAAATATAATCAATGATTCAAAACTTCTTTTAAAAAAAATGGTAATTATTACTTTGGGAAGGAAATATGTTATTTATAAAGTTATAGTAAATACTTGATGAAAATAGAAAAGAGTTTTTAGAATTAGCTAGAGAAAAAAATCTATACAATTGGACAATAGGAATTCAAAGTTGTGAATTAGAAGAGAAAATTTATTTAAATCTAGTTAGAAAAAGAAAAGATAAAAGTCAAGAAGCAGTTTAATAATATTTTATAATAAATAACGATAACTTTCTTGACGATTATCAATTTATATAAAAAAAGAGGTGTCATTTTGAAAAAAAATAAAAATATAAAAAAGTATTTATCAGATATTAGTCTTTTTTTTGTAGCAGTAGTTTGGGGTGGTGGTTTTGTAATTATTAAAGATACATTAACTACTGTAACTCCAATGTTATTAATATCGTTAAGATTTATTTTTGCTGCAATAATAATGTATATAATTCTTAATAAAAAAATTGGTAAAATTACTAAAGATGAATTAAAAAAAGGAAGTATTGTTGGGTTTCTTTTATATTTAGCATTTGCTAGTCAAACTTATGGTTTACAATATACTACTGCTTCAAAACAAGGGTTTTTAACAGCAGCATATGCTGTTATTGTTCCATTTTTATATTGGATTCTTTATAGGAAAAGACCAAAATATAGAGCTTTTATAGGAAGCGCTTTAACAATTGTAGGTATCGGATTAATAAGTTTACATGGTTCTTTAGTTATGAATAAAGGAGATTTATTGACATTGTTGTGTGCACTTTTTTTTGCAATGCATATAATTTCTATTGAATATTTTGCTAAAGATATGAATGTTTATAAATTAGCTTTTATTCAAATTAGTGTTGCTGCAATTTTTTCAATTGTATCCACTATTGCTACTGAACCAATAATACTTACATTATCCGTAAAAGCTTGGGTTTCAATATTGTTTTCAGCTGTATTTTCAACATTTTTATGCTTTACGGTTCAAACAATTGCACAGAAATACACTACATCATCACATGCTTCAATTATTATGTCATTAGAATCTGTTTTTGCTGCCATATTCGGAGTTTTATTACTTCACGAGGTTATGACGCCTTTAATGATTTTTGGTTGTATATTGATATTTTTAGCAATATTAATCATTGAAGTTGATTTTGATTTTAAAAAAAACACTAAATCGTCATTAAAAAAAATAGTTTAGAAAAGGAAAAATTTATGCAAAAAAGAGTATTATTAGCTGATATTAGTTTGTTATTAGTAGCAATTATTTGGGGTGGAACTTATATAGTAGTAAAAAATGTCTTATTATCAATGAATCTTTTTCAATTATTAGCGTTAAGATTTGGTAGTGCATTATTTTTAATGTATTTATTTTTTTATAAAAAAATTGGTAAATTAACAAAAAAAGATTTTTTTAGCGGAAGTATTGTAGGTATTACGTTGTTTTTGGGTTTTTCAACATTAAATTTTGCATTACAATTTACAACTGCTTCTAAGCAGGGATTTCTTGTTGCATCTTATGTTGTAATAGTTCCAATACTATATTGGATATTATATAAAAAACGGCCAGAATGTCAATAACCCCCACCTAAAATGCTAACGCATTTTTGATGAAGGGGCTTGTAATAAGAAAAGCCCATATTAACTAGACTAAACATTTAATTGTTACGTTATTTTAGTTATCATACCTACAGATGATACCCTAGTCTGTAGCTCTATGTAGGCACTGTAAACAGTCCTGTGAGGTAAGGACAGTCAACCTAGATATGTTTTCTATATTTAGGTATCCATTTTCTTTGCCCCCACTTAATATCATTTGATATTCACATTATATTACAAAAGGAACTCATGTTCAAGAATAAAAATGACCGATTCATCCCTGCCCTTTAACAAGAGCGAGGCTTTCTTGGCTAATTTCGGTAATTATTCTTATAGCAGTTTTAATAATTGAATTAGATATTGACTTTTTAAAAATTGACAATAAAAAATAAGATAAATATTTTTAAATAATTTATCTTATTTTTTTATTGTTAATTAAGCGTAAATATCATTTTTACAGGATTATGATCAGTATATTTAAATTTATAATCTAACACTTCAACTTCTTTGACAGTTATATTTGGTGAAACTAAAAAGCCATCAATAATTCCTACTTGAGTTATTCCTTCTTCGTAAGCTGTATTTAAAAGTCTGTATGTTGGTGCATTTGTAGCAACTCCCCATTTCCAATCTTTTTCTAACCAATCACTAGGAATAGGGTGTGGCATATAAAATTTACCTTCTTTATACAATGGGAAATCATTTAAATCAATAAAATCAAAAGTTTGATTAAAGTCTCCGCCTAAAATAATATAATTACCTTTTTCATATTCTTTTAAAATAAAACTTTTTATAGCTGCAAGTTGTTTTTCTCTTAATGAACCATCATCATAAGCAGAAAAATGTGCATTAATAATAATTAATTTTTCATTTTTATTTTCAATTGGAAGGGATGATACAGTAAAACATCTATCTAACATAACAATCTTTTTAGGCCATTTATAATTACCTTCAAATTGGTATCTCTTTGCTTCATCAATCTTATATTTACTAAAAGTAGCAATGCCTGATTCAACTCTTCCAAGTGGTGGCCATGGAACTGGCACAAATAACACATCATAATTTTTCGCGAAATTAAATGAATAATTATCAAAATGATTAATTAACAAATCAAATTCATTTACATAATAACTTCTTTTAGAATGAACATCAATTTCTTGGATTATCGAAAAATCTAAATCCATAGTATCTAAAGAATTAATAATGCCTTCCATGCTAGTATCAATTTCACTTTTATTATCTGGTCTTGATTTTATACCATCATCCATAAAAAAATCTTCATTTTCTCCAAGAGCAGCATATCCAATATTCCATGATAATATTGAAAATTCGTCATCATTTTTTAACATAACATCTTGATCTGATTGAATATCTAATTTAATAATTGGATCAGGTTTAAAATCCATTATTGTGAGTACAGCAAAAAATAACGCGGTTAAAAATAATAGCAGTACAACAAATGAAACTAATAGCTTAAATATTTTTTTCATTTTACATCTCCAATCAATATAATATAATATAATATAATAATTATATCATAAATTGTTATTTTTTCTTAATAAAATGATAAATGCAATTAGCATTACTAAACTTACGATTGAAAATGTAATATAGTAACCTATTATTTCAATGAATATACCACCAAGAAAAGGCAGAATTATTACAAAAATATTAAGAGTACCTCTTATTCCAAAATATACTGTTGTTTTATCTTTTGGTGCAATATCTAGAAGATAAGTTTCAAATCCAATTCGTCTTCCACTAATAATAAAACCAATTAATAAAAATAAAATTGAAAAGATATCTGGTCCAAATTGAGATAAAAACATTGCAAATACAGGTATTGTTGCTCCAAGTAAAATGCAAATTTTAACAATTGATTTTGAGCCAAATTTATTTGATAAAAGACCCCATAAAATATTAGAAAAAATTGTTCCTGTTATTTGAAACAATAAATATTTTCCAATATAGCTATTATCAATTGCAAAAATTTCTTTTGCAAATAACATATAAAAAGGTAAAGCCATTAAACTAAAGCTTGCTAAATTTTCAACTAATATAAATTTAAAAAGATTTTTATCTTCTTTTAATATTTTAGGAACTTTTTTTATAAAATCTTTGAATGTTTCATTTTTATCCTCATCTTTAATATCAGAAGGGGGTTCTTTAATAAATAAGAAACCTAGTGATGCTATACCTAAGCCAACAAATCCTATAAAAAGAACTACAACATAATTATATGGATAAATTAATTTACCAGGTGAAAATATCTTAGAGACAACTAAACCACCCGCAAAAGCTGCTAAACTACTTAAAAATTGTTTAGTTGCATAAAGTTTTCCTCTTTCCTTACTTGTAAAAAGTTTTCCTATAATATCTGCATAAGATATTCCAGCAAATCCACCACTAATAGAAAATAAGAAAATCAGGAAAAATAAGCTGATTATAACAGTATTAGGGGAACTCTTACCAAAAAAGTAAACAGATATGGCCATTCCTAAAAAAGAAAGTCCTCTTAAATAAATACCTAATAACAAATACTTTTTTTTATATTCTTTATGTTTTAAAAAATGACTAAAAAGTATATTGAAAAGTAATGGAGCACCTAATAATATAGAATATAGACTACCAAAAATCATTTTTTCTTTAGTTAAACTATCTACTAAAGCTGGAAAAACTGTATTAAAATCAATCATTGACATTGTTAATGCTAAAAATATACCATGCCATATAAAGTAATAGTATGAATATCTATTAAGTTTTTTTTCTTTATTTAAATTCTTCATTTTATCCTCCAATTATATACTTTTAATACTATACAACAACTGCGAATTATTATCAATT
>JAYEHA010000060.1:0-5493 GCA_034659335.1 Bacillota bacterium | reverse complement strand
TTAAACCATACTACACAAGTTATAAAATTTCTCAAAGAAATAATTTTAACAATAGCTATAACAACAACTTATTGACTTCTATATTTTATTTAATAATATTTATTCAAGTTATTACTCCAATTATATTTTTATTATTTGATATAGAAAGTATTAAAGCTATTATTCCTTCAATTATAAATAATTATAATGATATACTATTTACTATAATAACAATATTTATTAGTAGTTTATTTATGGTATTATTTTCAACTATTTTTGCTTATATGAGTTTACTTGATAAACGATTTAAGTCATTTATTATTTTACTATCAATTATACTTTTAACTATACCATCCAGTTTTATTGGAATTGCCATAATTAGTATGTATAACAATTTGCCTTTTGATACTTTATTTTATTCGCCGCTACTTACAGCTCATACTTTATTAATTAGATTTATACCGATATCATTTTTGATTATTATATCTGATTTTAACAAATATACTAAAGAGTATTTTGATGCTTCAATAATAAATACAAATAGCCATTTAAAAATTTTTAAAAAAATTATACTACCTAATTCATATAAATCATTACTATATTCATTTATAGTCGTTTCAATTTTAGCAATAGGAGAATTAGGAGCATCAATTATGATTCTTCCACCTGGTAAATCTACATTATCAATAATTATATATAGCTACCTACATTATGGAAGTAGTAATGCAGTTAAAGGTCTTTCATTATTTGTATTTATAAGTTGTATTATATTTACGTTATTAATTTTAATTATTATAAATAAAAAAGGAGAAACAACCAACTATGAATAAAAAAAACACTTATATAAAAGACATATTAATAATAATATTCATTATTCTATCAATAACGATAATATTTATGACTAATAAAAAAGAAGAAAAAATTACATATAATCAGCTTTTTACATCACTTCCCGAACAAATTGATATTATGTCTCTACATAAACATAATGAAATTTTATATGCTGGGACACCTAATGGATTATTTAAACTTTCAGGTAGTTATCCTAGCTATAAGTTAGAAAAAGTGAATTTAACATATGATTTAACATTTATTCGTTCAATTTTTACCGATAATAAAAACAATCTTTGGATCGGTTCTTCAAATGGTCTTTTATGTATTTCTCCAGATAATAAAGAAATTCTTTACACTCAAGAATCAGGAATCTTACCAGATAATAGAATTAACTCAATTACACAAACATCAGATAATTCGCTATGGGTTGCAACTTGGGGTGGAGCAGCATGTATAAATGAAGATGGAAGTTCAAATATATATACAAAAGAAAACGGACTCTTAGTAGATATGGTAAATATTATCATAGAAGATAAATCAGGCGCACTTTGGTTTGCAAGTTATAACGTTAGAGGTGGTGGAATTAGTTATTTAAAAAACAGTAAATTCCATTACTTTACAGAAAATAATGGATTAGCAAATATTAATACTACTTCTTTTCTTTTTAAAGATGATAATACACTTTGGATTGGTTCTGGAATATATGAATCTGGCGGTATAACAGTTTTTAGTCTTTCAAATAACCTTCCAATTATTAAAAAAATTATTGATAAAAATGATGGACTTGCAGGAATGAAAGTAAGAAGTATTTATAACTATAACAATACAATTATTATAGGTTCTGAATATGATGGAATAACAATTTGGGATGATAAAAAAGAAATTTATACAACTTATAATGGCTTACCTCATAATGAAGTTAAATCATTTGAAATATACGACAACAAGTTATTTTTAGGAACAAGAGCAGGTCTTTGCTTTAGCAAGGAAGGAAGGAATAAATAAATAAAAATTTAAACCCCAATAATAGTTATTAAACTATTTTGAGGTTTATTTTTTAGTATTCCAACCATTTTCCTTCTAATAATAATTTTGCTTCTCTAGTCAACGGAAGTAAATCACTTCTATCTAAATACTCTATATCAAACTTTCTATTAAGTGCTGCAAAATGTCTTACACCAAATGCTATCTTATTTAAATAAGAAAATACTCCAATTGCACCTGTTGGAAAATTATTTGCTTCTTTACCATAATAAGCCCTTAAATCTGCTAAGTCACCATAAATTTCTTCTACTGTGCTACCATATTCTTTTAAATGAGCAGGTACATTCCCTTCAGCAATCATTTCTCCAACTTTTTTTCCTGTCATTGCTGCTGCCATAGCTCCACGGCAAATACCTATAGCTGTTATATCATTATTCCCATAAGCAAGTGCTTTAAATACTTGATCTTCTGAAACAATCCCACCAGTTATAGTAATTCCAGGAATCCATGCATTTTCATATTTGAGTGAGTTTACAATATTACATACTGTTTTTTCTAAAACTATTGTAGGTTGTCCCCATTCGTTCATCATTTTATTAGGGCTATATCCACTACCACCACCAGCTCCATCAAACGTTACCATATCTACTCCAATATCACTAGCCATACGCAGAACTCTTTCAACATCTCTATCATCATAACATGCCATTTTAAAATAAACATTTTTTAATCCTATTTTTTTTAATTCATCAATACGCTTTTTTAAATATATTTCATCCCAAAGTGGTAAACGACTATATTTATAAAAATTAGGACAAATTCCTTTTTCGTATGCTTTGATTACTGTAGGATCATCTGGATCTGGATGCACCATATAACCTTGCGCTTTCTTAGCATAAGCTTCTTCAATGTTATTTAATCTATTCGCAGGTTGTGTTCCTTTAGCAGACTGTCCAAATTTAAATTCAATTGCTTCTACTCCATGTTTTTGAATTGCTACTTCTGGCACTCCAATCATGTCATCTTCAACATTACATTGCAAAGCAATTTGACCATATCCTCTATAATATTTCTTAAAAGCAGCTTGCATTTTTTCTACTGCAGGAAAATCTTTCACTTTTCCATTTTCCATAACTAAATTAGGATCTTTAGTTCTTGCATCTTCTCCTATAACACAACAAACACCAGCCATAGCTGCACCCGCAAAATAATCAGCCCAATTAAGCTTAATTAATGCTGGTAATAAAATTGGCATCGTCGTTTTAACTGGATATTCTTTTCCAAAAGTTCGTTCTAATTTCACATTAAATATTGTTGCTTCTTCATATGTTTCATTAGCTCCAATTGCTCCAAATACACGCCCATTAATATTAAAATAACTATAATCAATAGGGTAATCTTTTTCAGATCCTACTTGATTAGTTCCTGTTGTTGTTGGATAAACAGTTCTTGCTCCAAGAGTTGCTGCTAATCCAATTTCACAAGTTCCTACACAATCTTGACTACAAAGCGAACACATACCTGATTGTGGTGATAAATGATTAGTTCTATTCTTAGTCTTATTAAATGCCGAAGCAATACCTGGTGAATATGTCATTTTATTTCCTCCATTCTAAATAATAAATAAATACTTGTTGATGATTTATATTATATTATTCTAATCATTTCTTTATTACTTCCAGTTCCACTCTATTTATTCATACAACATCTTTTATACTTTTTACCACTACCACATGGACACGGATCATTTCTTCCTATTTTTACATTATCTTTTTTAGAAATCACATTTGTTAATTGACGGTTTGCTTTATTAAAATTTCTTTGATTATATCCATCTAATCTGATTTTTCTCATTAATTCCTCATTTTTAACAATATTTCTTTCCCACTCTTTTAGTTCCGGGTGAGTAATCTCATTAACTTTATGAATAACATATAACCACTCAATAATATCGTTATTCATATTAATTTTCATTTCTTCAAATAAATATGGTATTATTTCTTTAGAAAAGTGACTTGCTAACCCGCTAAGGATTATCTTTTTCAAAGTTTTGTTTTTTTCAGTTTTATACAATTCTAAAAGTAACTCTTCACTTTTTTGTATTTTTATTCCTTCTAATATTGTTATTAAATAAATTTTAATATTATACGATACTTTAGAGTAATTTGTTTTTATAGTATCAATTACTTTTTCAGTTCCAATTTTAGCTAACGCTTTCGTTGCAACTTCTAATATATAATCTTCCGAATAATATAATTTATTAAATAAGTAATCTATCATATACTCATCTTTAAGATTCCCAGATAATTCACACATATCAAAGTCTTTAATATTTTCATTTCCTTCTCTAGCTAATATATCAATTTCATTATGAAATTTATCATAGTTAAAATCTTTTCTTTCAGACAATATTTTTAATATTATTGCCATATTCTCAAATTCCGGATGATTAAAATCAATTTCCCAATATAATTTCCATAACTTATCAAAATCTGTATTATAATATTTCTTTCTTTCATTTACTCTTTCAATAAAAATTCCTGATTTAGGTCTAATATCAGGCCTTTTCTCCAATAGTTCTACATCTGCAAATGCAATTATTCCATCTATTAATCTATCTATTTCAGGATCAAAATAATATTTTGTACTTATTTTTTCTAATATATTTTCATCAATACTTGTATTTCTAATTTTACTTAAATAATCAATTATTTCAAATTTATCATCACTATTATCTAAAGCATCTAAAATCCGATTAATTACTTGAATGTCTGCCATTTCATTAACACAAAAGAAATCCATTGCATATTCTTGAACTGTTCTATTTCCATCTGTTATCGCATTTAAAACTTTTTCTCTTGCAATCATTTTTCCCTCCTCAACTTCTGCTAACTATCTCAGATTAGAACTAAAAATTAAATCATTTTTTTTAATTCAATCTTCCTATTGCTCCATCCCATACCTTTTGCCCATTCCCTATACGATTTTCTTTCTTCCACATCTTTAGATTTATAAATAATAGAAATAAAATCAACAAAACCACTCATACCGCCAACATCATCCATTACAAAGCTACCCTTTTTATTAATACAAACTGGTTTATGTTTTTCCTTAACAATATCTTCCGCTTCAATTAACCAATCCATATCAATACTTTCATCTTCAATTAATTTTATATAGTTATGTTCTCTAGTAATTTCAACCATCCAATTATCACCGAAATCATAATTATATATCAATTTATCTGTTACAGGTTGTTGAATAACCTCATTAAATTCTTTGATTATATTCTCATAATCCGCCAATTTATCACCTTTAACCCCAAGAATTTTACCCACTTCAATTTTTTCAAGCAATTCATCAAATACATGCTCAAATGAAATAGAGTTCATCAACTCTTCAATTGTTAAGTCAAGAATTGGAGCAATTTTAAGAGTTTTCATAGAGCTTTTTTCATAATCTTCATTATCCTTATTACGTTCATAATATTCAGAAAAAGATTCTTTTACTTCAACTTCAGGAAATTGTCGAATTAATCGCTCAACACTTTCTTTAGCTACATCATAATTCTCGCTCTCTCCTCCATAACTATATGGTCCAACATATTTTTTCCTTAACCATATTTTAAAATTCCCATTAACATACTCATCATATTCATCATCCCAAAAGAAATCATTTTCATCTTCTAATACGCCT
>JAYEHA010000059.1:0-5509 GCA_034659335.1 Bacillota bacterium | reverse complement strand
TCTTTTTCATATTTTATAAAACATCTTAAAATTTCTAAAAAAATTATTGAAACTTTATTATATTTTTCATCTAATTCATAATCTAATACATTCGGAAATGATTTAAGTAACGCTACATTATAAAATTGCTCAATTGAATTTTCTGGCAATCCTTCATCTGAAATATTAGATAATAGCGAATTAAAAACATCTAATATTTCTACTGAATCAAAATTCTCATTTTGAATTAATTCAGTAATCCTACTAATATTTAATTTGGATCTAAAAAATCTATCAATATATACCTTATCATTTTTATTAATCATTTCGTTATTTATTATTCTTGTTTTAATTTCATTTATTATTTTTCTCATAATATTCCCCTTTATTTATATAATATCATATTCACACAATTAATAAAATCAAAAAAATGCCGATAACATTGATGAGGAGGTGTTATTATGAATACAAAAATTAGTAGAACAAGCAGTAAAATTATTTATTCAAGCTTTCGTTCACACAATTCAACTACTGAAAAAATTGAGAAATCGCTAAATTCATTTAGCAATCAATTATTTGAATCTAATAACTATTTAGAAATCATTGATGATTTTTATGATTCTTTAAAAAACTCTCAAGAAAAAATGTTGAAAAATAAACAAAAATCAAAATCAAATATTTTTTATATTGAAGTCATTATTAGATTTATTAAAGAATATAATAAAAACTACTTGAATTTACTCAATTATAATTCTGAATTTTCTCAAAAAAAACATATTCAATTATCTCTTTTAATAAGTAGATTCGAATTTAATTTTAATCAAATTGGTATAACAATTAGTAATCGCAATTTATTAAAAGTTAATGTTCCTATATTAAAAGAATGCATCTTAAAATCTTTAACACCCCTTGATTTTATGTTTGAAAAAAACGGATTATTTGAAAGTTTAAACAACTTTTTTTCAAATGAACAAATAAAAGCAAATACTATTCATATTAATACAAAAGTTTGATAAAAAAATCCCAAATTAATGGGATTTCTTTTTATCTTAATGTGATTTCTAATTTATCTTCTAATTTAGAAATAATATTATTATATTTTTTTGTAACTTCTTTTTCTTTTAACGTTCTCTCTGACGATCTAAAAGTCAAGTTATATGCCATTGACTTATAACCTTCTTCAATTTGCTTTCCCTCATAAATATCAAATAATGTAACACTTTCTAAATGCTTTCCACCATTTTTCTTAATAACATCAATTATATCTTGATGAGTTACTTCTTTTTTTACTAAAAGTGCAATATCTCTTTGAATAGTTGGATATTTTGCAATTTTTTCAAATTTTATTTCAATATCTGAATTTTCTAAAATTGTTTTAAAATCTAAATCAATAATATATACTACTTCATTTATATCAAAATTCGCTATTGTCTTTGGATGAACCTCACCAATTGTTCCAATTACTTTTTCATTCCATAAAATCGTTGCACATTTCCCTGGATGAAAAATAGGATCATTTTTTTCTTTTAATAATTTATAATCTTCTATACCTAAACCATTAAGTAAGTTTTCTAAAACACCTTTAATAGTATAAAAGCTTTCATTTTTACCATAACTACCAATAACTAATCTTTTATTCTCATATGGCATATCGATAACTGGAATTTGCTTAGGTATAAAAATATTTCCTAACTCAAACAATCTTAATTCCTCAACATTTCTATTATAATTATTTTTAATTACTTTTAGCATATTTGCAATCAAAGTTGTTCTCATCATACTAAACTCTTCACCTAATGGATTTTCAATTTTAACATATCTTCTTAAATAACTTTCTTTTAAAATACGTAAATCATCTAAAATTGATGGACTAATAAATGAATAAGTTGTAATTTCACTGACACCATTAGAAAACAATATTGTCTTTGCAAGTGAATCTATAGTTTGACTATAAGTTTTTTCACCCCAAGAACTACCTGCGGGTAATGTACTTTCAATATTTTCATAACCATAAATTCTAGCAATTTCTTCAACAAAATCAATTTCAGTATTTAAATCAAGTCTATATAATGGTGGTATAACAATAATATTATCACCATCAATAGTAGATTTAATATTAAGTTTTTCAAGTATCTCAATCATTTTGCTCACTTCAATTTCTGTACCTAATAATTTATTTACACGTTTTACTCTAACAGTAATTTCTTTCTCAACTACTTTATTTGGATATTTATCAATAACTCCACTTACTATTTCTCCAGCATTTAAAGTTTCCACTAAATTACAGATTCTATTTATTGCCTCTTCTGCAACTGTTGGAGAAATTCCTTTTTCATAACGTGCTGAAGCTTCAGTTCTAAGCCCTAAACTTTTAGATGATTCTCTAATGTTTTTAGCGTTAAAATTAGCAACTTCCATTAAAATTGTTTTAGTATCATCCTTAATTTCTGTATTAAAGCCACCCATAATACCTGCTATTGCTACAGGTTTTTCGCTATCACAAATAAGCAAATTACTAGGTTTAAGTTTTCTTTCAACACCATCTAAAGTAATAATTTTCTCATCTTTTTTTGCTTTTCTAACAATGATCTGATTGCCTTTTAATGTATCTAAATCAAATGCATGAATTGGTTGACCATATTCAAGCATTACATAATTTGTAATATCTACTATATTGTTTATTGGTCTAACTCCCGCTTTCATAAGAAGTAATTGTAACCAAGAAGGCGATTCTTCTATCTTAACATTTTTAATAATTCTTGCAGCATATCTTTGACATAATTCTACGTCTTTAACTTCAATATTAATATATTCTTCAATATTATCCACTTCATTTTTTACAGTTAAATCAGGCATAACAAGTTTTTTATTTAATGTAGCAGAAGTTTCTCTTGCCATTCCCAGCATACTTAAACAATCTGGTCTATTGGGAGTAATCTCAAAATCGATAATTGGATCATTCATTAATAATTCTTCTTTTACATTTTCTCCAATCTTATAATCGCCTCTTAATATAAATATTCCATCAATATATTTTTGAGGTATCACATTTTTATTAAATCCCATTTCTTCAACAGAACATAACATTCCATCTGATAATTCTCCACGAAGTTTTCCACGTTTTATTTTAGTACCATCAGCTATATACGCTCCATTTACCGCAACAGGTATAATGTCAGAAACAGAACAATTTTTAGCACTCGTTATTATTTGTAAAATTTCTTCTTTAATATCTACTTTCATAACAAATAATGAATCTGCATTAGGGTGATTATCTATTGATATAATTTTGCCAACAATTATTTTTTTAAAATTATCAGCCAAATTTTCTACACCTTCAGTATTTGAACCTGTCATAATAAGTTTTCTTTCTAATGCATCAATATTTTCGTTTTTTACATCTACATATCTATCTAACCAACTAATTGGAACTAACATTTACCCCTCCTATTAAAACTGTTTTAAAAATCTAACATCATTTTCAAATAATATTCTTATATCATCGATTTCATATTTAAGCATTGTAATTCTATCTATTCCCATGCCAAAAGCAAAACCACTATATTTTTCAGAATCTATACCACATTCTTCTAAAACTTTAGGGTGCACCATTCCACAACCTAATATTTCTATCCATCCATTTCCACTACAAAATTTACAGCCTTTTCCTCCGCATTTAAAACACGTAACATCTACTTCTGCACTTGGTTCAGTAAAAGGAAAATCATGTGGTCTAAATTTAGTTTTAGTATTTTCTCCAAAAACTCTTTTTGCAACTAAATCTAAAGTACCTTTTAAATCTGCCATAGTAATATTCTCATCAATAACTAATCCTTCTATTTGATGAAACATTGGTGAATGAGTCGCATCTAATTCATCAAATCTAAAGCATCTGCCTGGTGACACGATTTTTATTGGTGCATCTTGTTCTTTCATAGTTCTAATTTGAACCGGTGATGTCTGAGTTCTTAAAAGTAAATTGTCATTAATATAAAAAGTATCTGATTTACTTCTAGACGGATGATTTTCAGGTGAATTTAATGCATCAAAATTATTATAAACAGTTTCTATTTCTGGGCCTTCTGCAACCATAAATCCCATACCAATAAATACGCTATTTAATTCATCAATCATCTTGCTAATAGGATGTTGATGACCTCGCTCTATTTTAACACCAGGAATAGTAACGTCAATATCCTCATTTTCTAATTTCTTTTCCAGTAACTTAGCTTCTAATTTTTTTTCTATTTCTCTTATATTATTTTCAATTTTATTTCTAACAATATTTGCTTTTTTCCCAATAATAGGCTTTAATTCTACAGGTAATGACCCCATTTCTTTTAAAACTTTTGTAACATCACCTTTTCTACCTAAAAACTTTACTCTTATTTTTTCCAAATCTTCTAGCGACGTACAATCTTTAATTTTATTAATTGCATTTTCAAGTATCTTATCTAATAATTTTTCCAAATTATTCTCCTTTCTCAAATAAAAAAAACCCCATCCCAAAAGGGACGAAGGTTACTCCGCGTTACCACCCAAATAGTCATAATGACCACTCATTAACATGTATCGTATGTTATCCGACAATATTTTTAGTATTGCAGCTCCAAAGCGAACTTCATAATAATACCAATTAGAGGTTCTCAGCTCATCCTCATCTCTGTAAATTGATAATATTACTACTTTCTTTTTCTTAGCTTTAACTATAGTTGTTATTATAGCACATTATTTATTTTGACTCAATAACTTCTTTAATTTTATACATCATTATTCCAGTAGCAACACCTGCATTAAGACTTTCCGCACTACCTTGAATTGGAATATTAACAGAATAATCAGCTTGATTTAAAACATCTTCGTTAATTCCATGGCCTTCATTGCCGACAACTAATACGACCTTTTCTTTATATTCAACATTATTATAATTTTTATTTGAACTAGCATCAGTAACAATTATTTGATAATTATTTTCTTTTAATTCTTTTATAAAGCCATTATTATCATCAATAAAATAAATATTAATATTAAGAATTGAACCCATTGTAGCCCTAACAACTTTCTGATTATAAGGATCAACAGTTCCCTTTGAAATAAAGATTTCGTTAAATCCTGCTGCATCAGCAGTTCTAATAATAGTCCCTAGATTCCCTGGATCTTGCACACTGTCAATGAAAACACATTTGTTTTTAAATTTACTAATATCACTTTTATCAGATAATGATCTTATATTAATAACTGCAATAACACCTTGATTAGTCACAGTATCAGCAAGTTTATCAAAAATAATATCATCTACTTGAGAATATTCTAAACTTTCTTTATATATCTTTTTAACAATTTCTCTTCCACCACTTACTTCAAAAACACGAGTTGAAAAAAGAACAAATTCAATTTCAGCTCCTAATTCAATTGCATGATTTAAAATTTTAATGCCTTCAACTATATATAAACCTTCTTTATGACGCATTTTTTTCGTATTTAACTTTCTCACTAATTTTAATTTACTATTATCATTTGATTCAATTAT
>JAYEHA010000058.1:0-5514 GCA_034659335.1 Bacillota bacterium | reverse complement strand
AAGTTAAAAAACTTGAGATTCTATGGGTATCATGGTGTTTTAAAGGAAGAAAAAATGTTAGGACAGAAGTTTATTATTGATTTAGAGTTATTTGCTGATTTAAGTAAAGCTGGTTATAGTGATGATGTTAAGGATACTATTAGCTATGCTCTTGTTTATGATGTAGTAAAAGAAATGGTTGAAAATAAAAAATTTAATTTAATTGAAAAACTTGGAAATGAAATCATTAATAGAATTTTTAGTGAATTTGAAAAAGTTGAAAAAATTAAAGTTGAAGTTAAAAAACCAGAAGCTCCTGTTAATGGAATTTATGACTATTTTTCAATTAATTTAGAGAGAAAAAGAAATGAATAAAGCATATTTATCTTTAGGAAGCAATATCGGTGATAGTAAAGAAAATATTATTAAAGCTTATGATATTATAGAAAATAATGATGTTAAGATTATTAAAAAATCATCTTTTTATGAAACTGATCCATATGGATATGAAAAACAAGATGCATTTATTAATTCTGTGATAAAAGTTGAAACAAAATTAAATCATTATGAATTACTTGAAGTATGTCATGTTGTTGAAAAAGAATTAAAGAGAAAGAAAATTATTAGGTGGGGGCCAAGAACTATTGATGTTGACATTTTATTATTTAATGATATTATACTAAATGATGTAAAGCTTATTATTCCACATAAAGAGATGAAAAAAAGAGCGTTTGTATTAATACCACTTTTAGAAATTGATAATAATATTGAAATATGTGGAGAAAAAATTAGCAATGTTATTAAAAATATTGATACAAATAGTGTGAGGTTGATGAATTATGAATTGTAGAAAAATATTAACAGGTAAAAAAATTGATGTTGAAATTAATGGAGTTATTATAAATGAAGAGAATCCGCTAATAATTGCAGGTCCGTGTTCAGTTGAGTCTAGAGAACAAATTATTACTATTGCTAAAGAGGTTAAAAAGTATGGAGCAAACGCATTACGAGGTGGTGCATTTAAACCAAGAACTAGTCCTTATTCATTTCAAGGCTTAGAAGAAGAGGGTTTAAAATATTTAAGGGAAGCTGGTGATATTACAGGGTTACCTATTGTAAGTGAAATAACAGATCAAAAATATATTGAATTGTTTAATAAGTATGTTGATATTTTTCAAGTAGGTTCAAGAAATATGAATAATTATACTTTATTAAAAGCGCTTGGAAAAGTAAAAAAACCGATTTTATTAAAGAGGGGCATGAGTTCCACAATTTATGAATGGATTTTGGCAGCTGAATATTTAGCAGAGTTTGGAAATACAAATATTATTTTATGTGAAAGAGGTATTAGAACATTTGATACTTATACAAGAAATACTCTTGATTTAGCAGCAATTCCGATTATGAAAAAAGAAACAGGACTTCCTGTTATAGTTGATCCAAGTCATGGTACTGGTAGAAGAGAGTTAATTGAACCAATGACGTTAGCGGCTTTTGCAGCAGGTGCTGATGGTGCAATTATTGAGGTTCATACTGATCCAGATAATGCGCTTAGTGATGGAATACAATCTATTTATCCAGAACAATTTAAAAAGATAGTAAATTCGCTTAAACTATGATAAACTAAATAGCAAGAGAAAGAGGGCGGAAAATGGAAAAAGCTATGTTTGATTTAATGGGAAAAATGTATGAAGAGATGAAAAATACAAACACTGAAATAAGAAAATTAAATACAAAAATAGACAAACTAGATAAGCGAATGGACAAACTAGATAAGCGAATGGACGGACTAGAGAAACGAATGGACGGACTAGACAAGCGAATGGATGGATTAGAATTAAAAATAGATAGAAACTTTAATGCAATAGAAGAAAACAGAAAAGCAATAAAAGTAAATTTTAGACAAATAGGAAATAATGTAGAAAATATTTCAGAAAATAAAAATAAATTAAAAGATGTTTCATTATAATAATAATAATATTTTAACTCCTTTTTTTGATAGAGGAGTTTTTTTATATAAAAAAATGGTTGAATTTCAAATAAGATTCAACCATTTTTGTGTTAATAATTATTATTAATTATTATTAAAATATTTTAAATAAGGATTATTTTTATCTAAAAATATTGTTGTTTGTTCATCAAAAGAAGTTTTATATGATTCTAATGATTTGTAAAATTCATAAAACTCAGGATCTTTTGAATAAGCATTTGCATATATTTCTAAAGCTTCAGCATCTGCAGAACCTTTAATCATTTCAGCTTCTTCAATTGCAGCAGATTCAATTTCTTTTACTTGACGATCAGTTTTAGCAACAGTAGTACGATAAAGTTCTTTACCTTCTGATCTGGTTTTTTGAGCAACAGCTTGTCTTTCTGCAACCATTTTTTGATGAGTAGATTCTATATTAGAATCTGGAAGTATTGTTCTATATATTTCAATATCACGTAGAACTATCCCTTTTGAAGCTAATTGTCCATTTAAGTTAATTTTTGATTCTTCTAATTCTTTAATTATTCTATCCTTATCTGTTAAGAAAACATCACTAGTTAAAGTGTTGATTTTTTCTATTATTACAGCATATACAACTTCATCTATTACTGCATTTGCTTTATTAATAGTTCCTAACGAAGTTTTAAATAATCCTGGATGAGATATTTCCCATTGAGCATATAATGCAACTTTATATTTAATTTTATCTTTAGTTACAATATTTGCTGAATTAGATTGATAAGTGATTAATTTTGAACTTGTTTTATTTATTGTAGTAATAAAAGGTATTTTAAAAAACAGTCCTTTTTTATTTACTATTTCAACATTAGAAAATCTACTATCAATATCATTTTGTTCAATTGCTAAAGTATTATCTTTATCAACAATTACTTTTTTAATATCACCAAGTACAGAAACTACAGCAACTTCATCTTCAGCTACAGTATAAATAAAACTTTTAGCGCCTAATAATAATAGAATTATTATTAAAAGAAAAGAGAAATTTTTTGCATTTTTTATTGCTTTTTGTTTGATTTGTTGAGTTTTTGCATTAATATCTTGAAAATTTTGTCTGTTTTGTTCATTATTATTAAAATCCATTAATTATTACCTCCTTTGTTAAGTGATTCAGGATTAAGTGGTAAATACTTTATAGTATTTTCACTATCACTTAAATCAATAATATATTTATTAGGAGTTTTTGATAATATTTGATTCATTGTTTCAATATACATTCTAGTTCTTGTAATTTCCTTAGATAATTCATATTTTCCAAGAACTTGAATGAACTTGGCAACATCACCTTTTGCTTGAGCAATTGTTTCAACTTTGTAAGCTTTAGCAGATTCAATAGTTTCAAATGCTTTTGCTCTTGCTTGAGGAATATTATCATTTTCGTATTTTTGTGCTTGTGAACTATATTCCGTTTTTTCATTTTTTGCATTATTTACATCATCATAAGCAAATTGAACTTCTTCTGGCAATAAAACATCTGTAAATTTTACATCGGTTATTGTAATCCCAAAATCATATACATTAATTTTTTTAGCTAAATCAGGAATTATTTGTGTTGCAATAGTATCTTTATTAACTAGTGCATCGTTTAATTCCATATTTTGTAAATTTCTTCTAACTACACTTTCAAATGCTAATCTTATTGTTCCTTCAGGATCATCTACATTGTAAATATAATCAGCAGCATTAGTGATTTTATATTGGATAACTGCACCAATATTTACAAGATAAGAACCTTTTGTTAAAGCAATTGATTCTTCCTCTACATCGGCATAAGTAGCTTCTTTTGAAGCTTCTGCCTGAGATTTTATTACATAACCATATTGAATTCTTCGTATTTCATTTGTGTTAACTTTATAAACTTTTTCGATAAATGGTACTTTGAAATTTAAACCTGGTTCGTTGACAATATTTACAACTTCTCCAAATCTTTCGATTACAGCTTGTTCTGCATTTTCTAATGTATAGTAACTATTAAATCCAGCAAAAATTGCTAAAATTACTATTACTAAAAGAAAAAAAGATAAGCTTCCTTTTCTTTTTTTGTTTGTCATAATTTTTCATCCTCCTACAAATATTATAAACTTTTTATAATTAAATACAAATTAAATTATGAAAATTAATATTTTCTTAACAATTACATTTTTTTATTTTTTTTGGTATAATATATAGAAGGTGATAAATATGGAAATGATTAATAAAATAATTACTAATTTTTTATATGTTATTAAAAAGTTAATGCTAAGATATGGTGAACATTCTGTTAGTGCTTATAGTGCTCAGATGGCATTTTTTTTAATGCTTTCAATTTTCCCTTTTTTTATTTTTCTTTTTACAATTTTAGGAAGATTTTCGATTGATTCGGGTATATTTGTTCAGTTTTTAGAAAGTTTTTTTCCAAAAGAAGTGCAAAACATAATACTTAGTTTTATTAATGACTATGTTTTAGTGCGTGATAATAGTATTATATCTGTATCAATTATTGGTACAATTTTATCAGCATCAAAGGGAATTAGAGGATTAATGGTATCTTTAAATATGGCGTATAATATTCATGAAAGTAGAAAATTTATAGTAGTTAAATTATTAGATATGATATATACAGTATTAATAGTGTTCGGGGTTGTAATATTATTAGCTTTACCAAATATTGGAATTGAAATGTATGATTTTATAAATAGATATATATCAATAAAATGGGAGCTATTTGAATTATATAGTCAAATTAAAACAATTATATTGCCGTTAACTTTA
This sequence comes from Bacillota bacterium, assembly GCA_034659335.1. Classification (GTDB taxonomy): domain Bacteria; phylum Bacillota; class Clostridia; order Peptostreptococcales; family Acidaminobacteraceae; genus HSG29. Next base: position 776 of record JAYEHA010000058.1, on the reverse strand, counting down.
ATTATTTTGATGTCTTTAATATATATGTATGTTCCAAATATTAAGTTAAAGTTTAAAGATGTTATTTGGGGAACGTTTTTTTCAATAATTGGTTGGTCTTTTATGTCATATTTTTTTACTATGTTCATTAATAATTTCTCAAATTATAAAGTTATTTATGGTAGTCTTGCAACAGTAATTATTTTAATGTTTTGGTTATATTTTAGTAGTATGATATTAATCGTTGGTGGTGAAATTAATTCGATTATTAAAGAGAAATATAAAAAATAAAAAAAATATAAAATAAAAAAAGATTACTGTTAAAGTAATCTTAAGTTTGTTTAGCAGCCTGAGCATGAACTACAATCACTTGGTTCTTGATTAGTAGGAATTACGCTGAAACCATTCATTTTAAATTCAACTGAAATTTCACCCATTTGATCAAAAATATCTTTAGCCATGATGAAGTTTACGTCATTAATTGTTTCAAGAACATCTTCTGCTTTTTTATCGTCTAAACCTAGACCTAATGATGGTCCGCCTCAACCAATACCTGCGATAAATATTCTTACATTTTTAGGCTTATCTTCTTGTGCGCTAAGTATTTTTTTAATTTCGTTACATGTTTCTTCATTTGTGTTAAAGTACATAATTAAAACACCTCCTTTTAATAATTTAACACGAATTTAAAAAATGTCAACAAAAAAATGCTAAATATTACTAAAGTGGTAAGGATTAAAAAGAATTGTTTAAAATTATAGTGAAATGATATATAATAATAAATAGTGAAATTAGTT
>JAYEHA010000057.1:0-5568 GCA_034659335.1 Bacillota bacterium | reverse complement strand
TTAAATGAAATATATTAAAAATAATAATAAGGTGTTTTTAAGTTTTTTAGTAGTTATTAGTGTATATATATTAATTATATCGTTTAGTTTTACAGATACATCTATAAGATTAATGGTTGATGGGAAAGATATTACTGATTTATCAAACCCAATTATTGAAAATGATAGAATGTTAATACCAATTAGATTTGTTTCTGAAGAATTGGGGGCAGAAGTAATTTGGGATGGAGAGAAAAGAACAGTTTTTATAAAGCGTAATAATCAAAGTTTATTATTAAAAATTGATAGTCGTATAGTTAATTATAATAACAAAGAAATTTATCAATTAAGTGATATTGCACCTAAAATAATTAATGATAGGACTTATGTGCCTGTAAGGTTGGTAAGTAATGCTCTTGGTGTATCTATTGAATGGGATAATGAAACGCGTACTGCAATAGTAGATTCTACAAAAGAATCTAAAATTACTTCGTTTTATGATATTGAATTTGATAAAATGACTAACCTAAATGAAATAAATGGTAAAAAAGAGATAAAAATTAATGGTATAGAAAAATACCAAAAAGATAATTATATAATGAAATTATTATTAATTAATAGTGAAACAAGAAAAGGTTATGTAGTAGATAGAGCATCAGTATCTGAAGATAAACTTGTCTATACTCCTAGAACAGATGATAATGGCAGTAAATTATTAGTAGTAGGAATTTATGACGAAAATAATAAGTGGGTAGCAGGCGATGTAATTAAAACGGAAATAAATGTTAAACCAATAATTGAATTAACTTATATTAATATTGTTGATAACGAGAAAGTTATTATTAATCCTAATATTAATTTTTTAGCTAAATATGTATCTTATGAGTTTGAAAATTTAGACGATGGAGTTATAACTGAAATAAATGAACGAGATCCTTATGATAGTTATACATGGTATCCTTCTGGCTTAGGAATAACAAAATATAATGTTGTAGCTAAAGTATCAGATTTTAATGACAATGTATATACTAGCAAGCCTTATCAAGTAACCGTTAATATACCAAGAAAACTTTCTCTAATTGGGGTTAATGATGGTATGACGATTAGTGGTTCTGAGTCACTAATTGCATCAAGAAATTTTGATGTTTTAGAAACTACTTATACAATTAAAAATGCAGTAACAGGAAAAAAAGAAATTTTAGCGACTATTCCTTATGGATCATATAAATGGGAACCTAGTATAGAAGATGTGGGAGAAAAGCTATTAAAAGTAAGCGTTAAAGATACTTCTAATAAATTACATGAAAGTGAATGGGTTTCAGTATTTGTCGATTTTTCACCATATATTAAAATAAAAGGGATTGCTCCTAATCAAGTGGTAACTAGTGAATTTAATCTCTTAGTTCAATCAAATATGGTATTAGAAAATGTTTATTTTATATTTAATAATTATGATTCTAATAGTCAAAGAATTATAAAAGAAAATATGGATGAAACTGAAATTTTGTTTAGCCCTAAAAAGGAAGATGTTGGAAGGGCATCGTTGACTGCTTATGGAAGATATAATGGAGAAGTGTTAAGTTCTGAAACAATATTTTTTGATATATATTTAGGTGAAATATATAGCGCTAAACCAATTATAGAGAAAGATAAATTTTTAGATTTGGCGAAAGAATTAGCTATTGAGTCATATCAAAAAACTGATATGTCAGCAGCTCTTCAAACAGCTCAAGCAATTCTAGAAACGGGATGGGGACAAAGTGTACCCGTTGACAAATATACAGATAAGTTTTCATATAATTTATTTGGAATTAAGGGAAAAGGAACAAATGGGTCTGTTATATCAAATACATGGGAAGTTTATAATGGAGTTATATATAGAGTAGATGGGACTTTTAGGGCTTATAATAATACTTATGAAAGTTGGCAAGATCATAAAAGAATATTGTTAGAGCTTTCAAGATATGATATTTTTAGAGATGTAATGTATGATTATACGCTTGGTGCGTGGTCTATTAGGAGAGCGGGATATGCAACCGACCCTAAATATCCAATAAAATTAATGCGTATTATAGAAGAATATGATTTAAGGCAACTTGATCAAGTTGATTTATAAATTTTGTTATATGGCAGTTGAATGTCAAATAAATAACGAGTAATATTCATTTAAAAATTACTTATTAATTTTATTTTCTTAATACATGTAAATACTTTGTACATGTATAATAAATAAACAATGTCTTTAAATCTTTAAAACGCAAGGATGTTTTGGGTTACACAAAATGAATGTATAGAAAATGTACATAATTAGCATTATAATTAATAATTGAAATTTTATTTTGTGATAGAAAGATAACTAAATACTAATAGAAATAGATATATATTTAACAAAGTTGAATATATATTTTTTTTGGAACATAAATTGCATTTAACAAGATAAAAGGTAAAATGGGAAATTAATTAATTTAAGAAGAGAGGATTGAAAATGAATTTTAGTTTAAAAAAAGAACATGTTTTACTTCAAAAGTTGTATAAAGAATTTGCTGAAGCAGAAGTAAAACCGATAGCAGAAGAGATAGATGAAGAAGAAAGATTTCCAATAGAAACAGTAAGAAAAATGGCGAAAAATGGAATGATGGGAATTACAGTTCCTAAGGAATATGGTGGTGCTGGAGCTGATAATGTTTCTTATGCAATGGCGGTTGAGGAATTATCAAAATGTTGTGGAACAACTGCAGTTATTGTATCTGCGCATACTTCATTATGTTGTGCACCAATTTTAGAGCATGGAACAGAAGAACAAAAAAGAAAGTATTTGCCAGGTTTAGCATCTGGAGAAAAAATAGGTGCATTTGGATTAACTGAACCGAATGCTGGAACAGATGCAGCCGGACAACAAACTACTGCAATTTTAGAAGGAGATAATTATATTTTAAATGGTTCCAAAATTTTTATTACTAATGCAGGTCATGCTGATGTATATGTTATTATTGCAATGACAGATAAAAGTAAAGGCTTAAGAGGAATTTCAGCATTTATTGTTGAAAAAGAATATGAAGGATTTTCAGTAGGTAAAAAAGAACTAAAAATGGGTATTAGAGGCTCTTCGACAAGTGAATTGATATTTACTAATTGTAAAGTTCCAAAAGAAAATCTTTTGGGTAAGGAAGGAAAAGGATTTTCATTGGCGATGAAGACATTAGATGGAGGACGTATTGGTATTGCAGCTCAAGCACTTGGATTAGCACAAGGGGCTTTAGATGAAACCGTTAAATATACAAAAGAGAGAAAACAATTTGGTAGAGCAATTTCAAAATTTCAAAATACGCAATTTGAATTAGCTTCGATGGATACTATAACAGAAGCTTCGAGATTATTAGTATATAAAGCAGCATATTTAAAAGATCAAAAGATTAGATATTCAAAAGAAGCTGCTATGGCTAAATTATTTGCATCAGAGACTGCTATGGAAGTTACTACTAAAGCTGTGCAGTTGCATGGTGGATACGGATATACAAGAGAATATCCGGTTGAAAGAATGATGAGAGATGCAAAGATTACAGAGATTTATGAAGGAACATCAGAAGTTCAGAAAATGGTAATTGGAGCTAGTTTACTTAAATAGGAGGGAAATTAATGAATATAGTAGTTTGTATAAAACAAGTGCCTGATACAACAGAAGTGAAGTTAGATCCAATAACAGGAACTTTAATTAGAAAAGGTGTTCCAAGTATTATTAATCCAGATGATAAAAGCGGATTGGAAGCTGCGTTAGTATTAAAAGAAGAATATGGTGCGCATATAACGGTTTTAACTATGGGGCCGCCACAAGCTGATTTTGCATTAAGAGAAGCATTAGCTATGGGGGCTGATGATGCAATATTATTAACTGATAGAAAATTTGCAGGTGCTGATACCTTAGCAACTTCTACTACTTTAGCAGCAGCTATAAAAAATCTTGATTATGATCTTATTATTGCTGGGAGACAGGCAATTGACGGAGATACTGCTCAAGTAGGACCTCAAATAGCAGAGCATCTTAAATTACCTCAAGTTTCATATGTTTCTAGTTTGACTAGAAAAGATAATATTTTAACTATGAGAAGAGAATTTGAAGATGGATATCATATGATTGAAGTAGAAATGCCTTGTTTAATTACAACATTATCTGAAATGAATAAACCGCGTTATATGAATGTTGGTGGAGTAATAGATGCATATAAAAAGGATATTATTTCATGGACTTTTGATGATATTGATGTTGATATAGAAGACTTAGGACTTAATGGTTCTCCTACAAAAGTTAAAAAATCATTTACTAAAGGTGTGAAAGAACCTGGTGAAAAACATGAGTTGTCATCAATTGATGCAAGCAAATTAATTATACAGAGATTAAAAGAAAAGCATATTATATAAGGAGGTTTGAGAAGATGAATATTAACGATTATTCAGGAGTATTTGTATTTTGTGAACAAAAAGATGGAGTTGTTTCAAAAGTGTCATATGAGTTGATTGGTAGAGGAAGAGATATTGCTGATACTATTAATGAAAAATTAGTTGCTGTAATTTTAGGTTATGATATTGAAAACAAAGCAATTGAATTAATTCACTACGGTGCCGATAAAGTTATTGTTGTAGATGATAAAGCGTTAGAAATATATACAACAGAGGCATATACTCAAGCGATGGTGAAAATAATAAATAGTAATAATCCAGAAATTGTTTTAATTGGTGCTACTTCAATTGGTAGAGATTTAGGTCCTAGAGTAAGTGCGAGAGTAAAAACAGGATTAACTGCTGATTGTACTTCTTTAGAAATAGGAGAAGATAATGAATTGTTGATGACTAGACCTGCATTTGGTGGCAATATAATGGCGACTATAGTTTGCCCTAATCATAGACCGCAAATGTCTACAGTACGTCCAGGTGTTATGGAAAGTAAATTGAAAGATAAAAAAAGAATAGGCGAGATTGAAATTCTTAAGGTAGAATTTACTGATGAAATTAATAAAATTAAAGTAATAAAAGTAGTTAAAAAAGAAAGAGAAGAAAAAGGTATTGATGAAGCAAGTATTCTTGTTTCTGGCGGACGTGGAGTAGGGTCTAAAGAAAATTTTGATATCTTGAAGGAATTAGCTGATTCACTAGATGGAACAGTTTCTGCTTCAAGAGCAGCTGTTGATGCAGGATGGATAGAGCATTTAAAACAAGTTGGACAAACGGGAACTACAGTTAGACCAAATGTATATATTGCATGTGGGATATCTGGTGCCATACAGCATGTTGCTGGTATGGAGGGAGCAGAATATATTGTTGCTATTAATAAAGATAGTGCCGCTCCGATATTTGATGTTGCTGATTTAGGAATTGTTGGTGATGTTCATAAGGTTATACCTGAATTAATTAAAGAAATTAAAGCTATTTAAATAATTAATTATTTTATTAAAAAAGTATCGTTTGTAAAAACAAACGGTATTTTTTATTATATTATTTTTAAATACAATATAATAGTATGTTATAATTAGCGATGTAAGGTGGTGATATTGTGAATTGTTTAAAAGAGTGTTTAAATATTATATTAGAACAAAC
>JAYEHA010000056.1:0-5572 GCA_034659335.1 Bacillota bacterium | reverse complement strand
GGGATAATTTTGAAAAAATTATTAGAAAGAGACGATGATTTTCTTTTAAGAAGAAATCATATTAAAGATTTATCAGATGAAGAATTAAAGACTAAATTTTGGGAGTTAGCTGGAGAAATTGTTGATCCAATGATTGAATTGAGTAAAACTCATACTACACCATCAATTGAAAGATCAGTTCTTATAAGAATGGGTTTTTCATCTCTTGAAGCAAAGCCTTTAGTTGAATTGGCAATTGATAGAGGGTTAATTAAAAAAGGTGTTGGACATGTGGTTTATGTAGTTTCTAAAGAAAAAAATATGTCTATTAGAGATGCTGGATTAGAATTGCTTGAAGAAAAGCATTGGGATTTTGTTATGGATTATTTTAACAAAAGAGGTGAAAAATAATGAATTTAAAGCCAAATGAAAAATTAGATATTAGAGAAATATTAGACGGTCTTGAAAATTATGTTCCAAAACGAAGAGGATGGGTTTGGAGAGAAAAAATTGGGAAACAACAAATTGGACCATTTGAATATAATAATTGTTCAACAAATTTAGAAAATAGCGTCGGAATACCAGCGAGTGATTATTTTAACGGTTTAGATCCTCAACCGGAAGAAGTTATTACTACTGAAATAGCATCTGGAAGATTTGAAGATGATATACGAAGAATGAGAATGAGTGCGTGGCATGGTGCTGATCATATAATGGTAATTAGAACTGCTGGACAATCTCATATGGATCAATTAATTGAAGGAACTCCTCAAGGAATTGGTGGTATCCCTATTTCAAGGAAACAAGTTAGAGCTCATAGAAAAGCATTAGATATTATTGAGGATGAAGTGGGAAGATTAATTAATTATCATTCTTATGTTTCTGGTGAAGCTGGCCCTGATATTGCTGTTATGTTTGCTGAAGAAGGCGTTAATGGTGCTCACCAAGATCCACAATATAATGTTTTGTATAGAAATATAAATATGGTTAGATCGTTTGTTGATGCAGCGGAAGCTAAAAAAATTATGGCTTGGGCTGATATGGCACAAATTGATGGAGCTCATAACGCTAATGCAACTGCTAGAGAAGCGTGGAAAGTTATGCCTGAATTAATGGTTCAGCATGCTTTAAATTCAATATTTTCTGCTAAAGTTGGCATGAAAAAAGAAAATATATGTTTATCAACTGTACCTCCAACAGCAGCGCCTGCACCAGCATTAAAGTTTGATTTACCATATGCTGTTGCTTTAAGAGAATATTTTACAGAGTATAAAATGAGAGCTCAACAAAACACTAAATATATTACTTCTTCTTCTAGAGAAGCAACTGTTACACATGTTCTTAATATGTTAGTTTCTAGATTAACATCTGCTGATATTCAATCTACTATCACACCAGATGAAGGTAGAAATGTTCCATGGCATATTTACAATATTGAAGCATGTGATAATGCTAAGCAAACTTTAGTTAGTTTAGATTCGTTAATGGATATGGTTGAACTTAAAAAAGATGGATATTTAATGGAAGAAAAAAGAGATATACAGGAAAGAGCTGTATTATATTTAGAAGAAATTCTTGAAGTTGGTGGATTTTTTGAAGCTGTACAAAAAGGATTCTTTGTAGATTCAGGTAAATATCCTGAAAGAAATGGTGACGGTATTGCTAGAGATATTCATGGTGGATTAGCTGCTGGAACTGTTTATGAAAGAGATGAAGATTATTTAGCTCCTGTTACTGCTCACTTTGGTAATAATAATGTAGCTCAATATGATGAAAAATTTACAGATAATCCTTCTGGATTAATTGGTGGTTGTTCATTTGAAAATAGAGATTTAATTCAATTTATTGATGAATTAGATGATGAAGATAATATTTATACAAGAATGGATAAAACTGAAAAATATAGAAAATCTGATATTATTAAGCCAGAAGTTCAATGGTTAGGTGATGGAGTTGTACAAGTTGATCTATTCTTACCAACTGATAAAAGACATGCAAAATATGCTGCATTAGAATTTGCTAAGCATATGAATTTAAAAGATCCAGAAGTTATTCATGTTGAAGTACTTCATCCATCAGAGGGTACTCGTGTACAGTTTAAAGGTGTTTTAGATTTTGAAGTTGATTTATCTAAGCTTGAGATACCACCAGAGCCTATATTATTAGGTTATGATGAAATAAGAGGATATGTAAAAGATAGACCAATTAAGGTTGTTGCTGGAACAATGGGAGAAGACGAACATTCAGTAGGACTTAGAGAAGTTTTAGATATTAAACATGGTGGAATTGAAAAATATGGTATTGAAGTTGTTTATTTAGGTACTTCTGTTAAAGTAGAAAAAATTATTGATGCTGCTATTGAAGAGGACGCAGATGTAATTTTAGGATCTACAATAATATCTCATGATGATGTTCATTATAAATTAATGAAGAGAATGCATGAAGTAGCTACTGAAAAAGGTATTAGAGATAAAGTGATTATTTGTGCTGGTGGAACACAAGTTACACCTGAGATTGCTGTTGAACAAGGTATTGATGCTGGGTTTGGAAGAGAATCTCACGGAGTTGATGTTGCAACATTTATTGTTGAAGAATTGAGAAGAAGAGAAAAATAGAGAAGGTGTGTATATGAAGTTTGATTGTTTAGTTGCAGAAATCGGAAGTACTACTACTGTTATAAATGCATTTGATGACATTCATACTGATAACCCTAAATTTGTATCTCAAGGGCAAGCGCCAACTTCAGTACTTGATGGCGATGTAAATATTGGTTTAAATAATGCTCTAGATAATATGAAAAAAAAGCTAAATGTAGATGTTGTTGAGTATGACAAATTATTAGCAACTAGTTCTGCCGCAGGTGGACTTAAAATGACAGTTCATGGGTTAGTATATGATATGACTGTAAAGGCTGCAAAAGAAGCTGCTTTAGGGGCAGGAGCAAATTTGCATATGATAACATCTGGAAGGCTTAGAAGAACGGATATTAAAAAGATTTATGAAATTGAACCAAATATCATCTTAATTGCTGGAGGAGTTAATTATGGAGAGCGTGATACTGCTCTCTATAATGCTGAGGTGATTGCTAATTTAGATATTGAAGTTCCAGTAATATATGCAGGTAATATTGAAAATCAAGATGAAATAGAATTAATATTCGAAGAAGCTAAAAAAAGCAAATTTCTTTATACTGTTGAGAATGTTTATCCAGTTATTGATACTATAAATGTTGAGCCAGCAAGAAAAGTTATTCAAGATGTATTTGAAGAACATATTGTTCATGCGCCAGGAATGGAAAAAATTAAAGAATTAGTCAATGGGAAAATTATTCCTACGCCTGGAGCTGTAATGGAAGCTTCTAAGATGCTAAAAGATGACATTGGTGATGTTGTTACTATTGATGTTGGTGGAGCAACAACTGATATTCATTCTGTAACTGAAGGTAGTGAAGAAGTAAATATCATTTTATTATCTCCTGAACCAATAGCTAAAAGAACTGTTGAAGGTGATTTAGGTGTCTTTGTAAATGTGAATAATATTATAAATCTTATTGGAGAAGAAAAACTTATTAAATCATTAGATATAACAAAACATGAATTTGATGATATTATTAATAACTATAAAGCAATCCCTATTACTGATTTCGAAAAAAGTTTTGTTGAAAGATTAGTTTTAGAAGCTACTATAATTTCATCGCATAGACATGCAGGTGGTTTTAGAGATCTATTTGCAAATGGTGGTAAAAAAACTTTAGCTGAAGGAAAAGATTTAACTAGTATAAAATATATAATTGGAACAGGTGGTGCTTTAACGAGATTGCCAAATAGAATTGATATATTAAATGAGATTGCTAAGTCAAATAAAGGTGATAAGCTTCTTCCAAATACAGATGCAAAAATATTAATTGATAATGATTATATTATGGCTTCTTTAGGAGTTTTATCAAAAGAATATAAAAAAGCAGCATTAATTTTATTAAAAAAGAGTTTAAAAATAGATTAAGCTGGGGTGACCCAGCTTTTTTTAAAGGAGGAATAATAATATGTTTCCAAGATTGAATATTGATTTAAATAAAATGTATATCAATACAAAATATTTTGTTGATTTATGTGAAAAGAATAATATGGATTTAATGACTGTAACTAAATCTTTTTGCGCAGATATTAAAATTGTAGAAAAACAGGTCGAAGCTGGAGCAAAGTATTTAGCAGATTCAAGAATAAAAAATCTTATTAGAATGAAGGATATGGATGCATTAAAAGTACTTATTAGAATCCCTATGCAATCTGAAATCAAAGATGTTATTAAGTATAGTGATATTTCTTTTAATAGTGAATTAACTACTATTTTAAAATTAAATGATGAAGCAAAAAAACAGAATAAAATTCATAAAATACTAGTGATGCTTGATTTAGGTGATTTACGAGAAGGCATATTACCTGAAAATATTGAAGATGTAGTTAAAAAAATAGTTATACTTGAGAATATTAAAATTGTCGGATTTGGAGTTAATTTAACATGTTATGGTGGGATAATTCCTAGTGAAAAGAATTTAACTCAATTAGTAAGTATTAGTAGCAAATTAGAAAAAGAATATAATTTAAATTTGGAAATTATTTCTGGTGGAAATTCAAGTTCATTATTTTTGTTAGATGGTAATGGTATGCCTAATGGAGTAAATAACTTGCGTTTAGGTGAAGCTATTGTATTGGGTAGAGAAACAGCTTATGGTAATGATATAGAAGGAACATACAATGATATCTTTGTTTTAGAAGCTGAAGTTGTAGAACTTAAAACTAAAGGATCAATACCAATAGGCGAAATTGGAATGGATGCTTTTGGGAATAAGCCTACATTTGATGATTGCGGAAATATTTTAAGGGGTATTGTGGCTGTTGGGCAACAAGATTTAAATTATGGCGGGTTAATGCCTTTTGACAAAGATATTATAATTTTAGGTGCAAGTTCAGATCATTTACTTCTTAATTTAGAAAATACTAATAAAGCTTATAAAGTTGGAGATACAATTAAATTTAGAGTGGATTATGGTGCTTTATTAAAACTTACTACTTCTGAATATATTGATAAGAACTATATTTAACAAAATATAATTTACTAAAAAAATAAATATTACAAAAAAATATCTCGTTGTTAAAATATAAAAAGAATGATAAAATAAAAGAAATTAGTTTATCATTTTTTTATATTTAGGATGTGAAATATGGTTGAAAAAAGAATGCTTCGGTTAATAATTTTTGGAATAATATTAGCATCAATTTTAAATATTATTAGTAATTATTTTGTTGGATATCCATTTTCTATAGATATAAAATGGATAATTTTGATAATTATAAATACTGTAAACAGAGAAAAAATGCTTAATGACTTTGAAAACTTCAAGCAATTACACGACAAAGAAAAAAACAGATTAAAGGATTTAAAGAAAATCAAATATAAATTAATAAACAGTTTTGGAATTTAAAAGAAAAAAGGTTTTGAATTGAGCCTTAAACTATCGATAATGTATTCACGAGAATACTTGGTAGTAAAAGTCTTGCCGTATTTAGATGAGTTCCTATATGTTGTAAATGCA
>JAYEHA010000055.1:0-5592 GCA_034659335.1 Bacillota bacterium | reverse complement strand
ATAGATAGTGGGAGATTATTAAAAAATAAAAAAAATATTAAACGCTAAGAGAAAATTTTGTGCTATCTTGTTTTTCTAGAGAATGGATATTTTTAAAGTTATATCTTTTATAAAATTCAATATTTTTATTTGCATTACTATAAATATTAAATGGTTTAGCAGTAATATTATTGTTGAATGAATAATCTTTTTTTATTGAAGATGATACATAAGTTTTCCCTTCTGGGCCCAATCTATAACTATATATTGTTTTTGCAGTATCGTTATTTTCTTCATTAAAAAATACATCATCCTCATTTTTAGTTTCAAGTAATTTTTTGTTTTTAATTGAATCTTCTTTTTTTATAGATTTTGATTTGTCTATAATGATTTTTACTTTTATTTTATTTGATCCAGCAGTAATTTTTTGAGCTTCTTCTTCAGAAACAACTACAGTTATTATTGCCTTAGCGATTGAATTATCATCATTATAGGTAATATCAACATTTTTTACATTACCTGAAACTTGTGAGACTATGGTGTTGATTTTGTTTTTTAACTCATCATTATTTTGCTTAATATAATTATTTCTAAGATCAATTTGGTTAGTGTTTAGCGAAATTTTCATATTAATCACCTGTCATATATCTATTAGTATTTATACCCAGATTTAATATAATTATTCATAAAATATTAATAATTATATTAAATTACATAAAAAAAAGATATAATAGAGGAAAGGGGTGGTAAGATGGGTTATATTCACATTTATACTGGAAATGGTAAGGGAAAATCAACAGCAGCGTTTGGTTTAGCAATAAGGGCTTTAATGAGTGGGAAGAAAGTGTATATAGGACAATTTGTAAAAGATATGAAATATAATGAAACAAAGATTGTTGATGTTCTTGAAAATATTACTATTGAGCAATTAGGTGGGGGTTGTTTCATCCAGGAAGTTCCTACTGATAAAGATAAAGCGTTAGCAAAAGAAGGATTAGAGAGATGTTATAGAAATTATATTAGTGGTGAATATGATGTTGTTATTTTAGACGAATTAACTATTGCTTTATATTATAAGCTTATAACTAAAGAAGATGTTATTGAAAAATTTTTTAGTACTAAATTTAATGTGGAATTGATAATTACAGGAAGGTATTGTCCGAATGAGTTAATAGAAAAAGCAGATTTAGTTACAGAAATGAAGGAAATTAAGCATTATTATTCAAAAGGTGTGCTTTCAAGAGATGGAATTGATAAATGAGTCTAGTATTTTAGATTCATTTTTTTTATAGATACTTAATAACTATAAAATATTACAATCTATGGAACCTAGTAATGCGAAAATGTTTATGGTATTCTCTTTATGGCAAGTGAAAAAGTATAAAGGAAGTGTATATGAATAATCGTAAAGGAATGATAATTACAGGATTGATTGTAGGTGTTTTAAGTGTTTTATTAGTGGAGTTTGGAAATCCTGCTAATATGGGTATATGTGTAGCATGCTTTATTAGAGATATTTCTGGTTCATTAGGATTGCATAGAGCAGCAATTGTGCAATATATAAGACCAGAAATCATTGGGTTTATATTAGGTGCATTTATTATTTCAAAGATAAGTGGTGAATTTAAAGTTACAGGCGGTTCGTCTCCAGTTATTAGGTTTGTGATATCATGTTTTGTGATGATAGGAGCATTAGTATTTCTAGGTTGTCCACTTCGTATGGTATTAAGAATAGCTGGTGGAGATTTAAATGCAATTGTAGGTTTATTTGGATTTATTTTTGGAATTATTTATGGGGCGCAATTTTTAAAAAAAGGTTTTACTCTTGGAAGAGCATATAAACAAAATAAAACTAACGGTTATGTGTTGCCAATAGTTGCAATGGGATTGTTAAGTTTAATAATTATTAAACCAGCATTTATATTTTTAAGCACTAAAGGGCCAGGAGCTCTTGCGGCACCAATATTTATTGCATTAGGGGCTGGCTTAATTGTAGGTGTTCTTTCACAAAAAAGTCGTCTTTGTATGGTTGGTGGGATTAGAGATATATATTTGATCAAGGATTATAATTTATTTATTGGATTTATATCTATCTTATTTAGTGTATTTGTATTAAATTTGATATTCGGAAACTTTAATGTGAGTTTTATTGATCAACCTGCTGCACATGCAGATGGATTATGGAATTTTTTAGGAATGTTTTTAACTGGTTTTGGCTCTATGTTACTTGGTGGATGTCCACTTAGACAAACAATTTTAGCGGGACAAGGTAATTTAGATTCTGTAATAAGTTTTATTGGATTACTAGTTGGGGCAGCAATTGCACATAATTTTTTACTAGTTGGAACGACACTAAATGGACATATCGCAGTTGTTGTTGGGATAATTGTAGTAAGTGTTATAGGCTATTTCAATATTGAAAAATAAGGAGATGAATAAAATGAACGAAAAAATTATTGATGTATGTGGTTTATCGTGTCCAGAACCAGTTATTATTGTAAAAAGAGAATTAGAAAAAACTTGTACTGGATTTAAAGTTATTACTGAACAAGAGGTGGCAAAAGAAAATATTTCAAGACTAGTAAAAAAAATGGGATATGATATAATAGTTGAAGAAAAAGAAAGTGAATATATTTTAATAATAAAAAAGGATAATTAAATGGAAAAATATTGTGTAATAACTTTTTATTCAACTCATTTAGCTTTACGTTTTGAAAAACTATTAAGTGACAATAATATTAACGTTAAAATTATACCGGTTCCACGAGAAATTAGTGCTTCATGTGGATTAGCGGGGAGATTTTTAAAAGAAGATAGTCAAAAAGTAGTTTTATTATCTAAAGAAAGTAAAATTGAATATGAACATATTTATAGTTTTGAAAACAATAAATATATTGAGTTGGAAAAATCCTTGTAAAAGGATTTTTTTATGTTAAACTAAATATTATATTAATATCAATAGTTTTGTATAGTATAACTAATCTGGAAAGTTTAAGAAGAGTTTGAGGTGATTATGAAATACATATTGGCAATTTTATCTTTGTTTATTATAGGTGTGTGTATAGTATTAGATATTCCTTTATATCTCGGATTTTTATTAGCAGGTGTTTTAAACTGTGCTTATTATTTTTTTATGGAAAAGTATAGTATAAGAGAATTAATTAGATATTATTTAAAAGGTGTATTAGAGCATAAAATAATATATTTAATAATTACTCTTATTGGAGCAATAGTATCAGTTTGGATATCATCAGGAATAGTGCCTAGTTTAATTAATTATGGGTTTGATTATTTGAATATCAATTATATTTTTACGCTAACTTTTATATTTACTTCAATTATATCTGTATTTATGGGAACTGCATTAGGTACGATATCTACAGTAGGAGTAGCAATAATGGGTATTGGTGTTGGATTTGATGTAGATCTTAATATTTTATTAGGAGCAATAGTATCTGGTAGTTTTATTGCAGATAAGATATCACCTATTTCAGGACTAAATAATCTTTTAATTGTAGTGACAGAAACAGAGTATAAAAATGTAATTAAGGAAATGATGAAAACATTAGTACCAGTTTATTTATTGAGTTTAGTATTTTTTATGTATATGGATTTTCATATGGACATTCAAAGTAATAATTTAGATCAAGTTAATAATTTTAAAAATTTAATCAATGAATCATTTATTATATCCCCCGTATTATTATTTATTCCACTAATAATAATTATTTTACCATTTCTTAAAGTTGAAACAAAATATGCATTATTTATTGGAGTTATATTAGGATCAATTTTGACTATTTTTGTACAAGGTTATTCTTTTTATGAAACAATAATGATTATATTAAAGGGTTTTCATATTAATAACGGTGGTTCTTTATCGTTAATATTAAATAGTGGTGGAATTTATGCGATGATGGAAGTAGTATTAATTGTTATCGGTGCTTTAGGTTTAGTTGGTATTTTAGATGGGGTAGGATTACTCAATGAAATGTCAAATAAAATAGTTGATGGCATTAAAAATAAAAGAAGTTTAATAATTAGAACGGTATTAGTTTCATCACTGTTTACAATTGTTACTTGTGATCAAACTGTTGGAGTTATTATTCCGGCAAAATTATTTAAAGAAAAATTTGAAAAATTTAAGTTAAAGAAGGAAGTTATTACACGAATTATTTCGGATTCAGGAATTGTTATTGCACCTCTTATGCCTTGGAATGTAAATGTTATTATTTTTTCAACTGTTCTTGGTGTAACGAGTATGAAATTTGCTATGTATTCAGTTTTATGTTACTTATTTCCAATAATAACATTAATGTATGTTTTTATAATAAAAAAATAAAACTCTAAAAAATATAGAGTTTTTATTTTGTATTATAATAAGTTTTAATTTGATTTTTACCATTTTCCTTTGCTTCATATAAGGCTTTGTCAGCTTTTTGAAGAAGATCTTTTAAACTGTTTGAGTGTTTTGGGTAATTAGCAATTCCAAAACTAGCTGAAACTAGAAATGGAAATGATTGAATTAATTTATTTGAAAGAAGTTTAAGCCTGAATTCTTCTAACAATTTTAAGCTTTTTTTATAAGTCATTTCAAGAATAATAATAAATTCATCTCCACCATATCTAACTACTCTACCGTTATATGGTTCAAAAAATGAAATTGTTAAATTTGAGAGTTCAACTAATAATTCGTCACCTTTTTTATGACCAAAATTATCATTAACTAATTTGAAATTATCCAAATCAAATAAGATATAACTAATAAATTTAGAATCGTTATAATCTATTAAATCATTTAAATATCTTCGATTCAGACAATTTGTTAAGATATCTCTACTTGATAACTTTGAAACTTCGGAAAAAAGTTTTGAGTTTATTAAAGCATTACTTAATTGTATTGACAATATAGAAAAAAAGTCAACTTTTGTTTTATTAAAAAAATCAGTTTGATTATGAGTTGCAGTTAAAAAACCAGTAATATTGTTTGTCATAAAATCTATTATTGGAATTATTAAATATGATGAATTATTATCACCTTTAGTATTTAAAGTAATTTCTTTAATTTCTAAAAATTTATTATCTAATTTATTTACATTAATTGTTGAGAATTCATTATTATTTGAATTATCAATTGAATATAGATTATATGAATTATTTTCTTGTTTAATACTTAAAGAGCATGCTTTTAATCCAAAAATTCCAATTAGAATATCTATTATCATATACGAGATTTCATATTCTGTTTTTAACTTGCCTGAATACTTAATTATTTCACCAATTATCCATAAAAAATTACTTTTTTGAGCTAATTCTGCATTTAAATCAATTATTTTTTTATTTTGTATTAATATTAATTCTTCGCGTTCTTGATTGTGCATGGCGTTCTCCTTATCTATAAAATATGATATCATTATATAATAAATTTTCGTAAAAATAAAGTAAACTATTATATAAAAATTTAGTAAAAAAATGTATAATGTCATAAGGAGGTTGAAATGGAACTTATAAAAGAATTTATAAAATATTATAAACCACATAGAAAGCTTTTTTTATTAGATCTTGTTGCAGCATTTGGTATTGCAATAATTGATTTAATATTCCCGGCAATAT
>JAYEHA010000054.1:0-5609 GCA_034659335.1 Bacillota bacterium | reverse complement strand
TGAATTGATGTTACTCCTTTTGAAATCATTGAATCAATTGCAATATTTACACCTAACATTCTTTCTCTATCTGAAATTTTTTTAAAGACTATGTTTCTAAAATATGCACTTGCTTTTCCAGATAAAAATCCTTTTGGCAAATTTCTTTCATCTTTTGCTATACCATCAATAAAATATGGCAAATTTACTAAGTGAAGTGCCATTGAATTTACAGCACTCATATGAAATTCTATACTATTTATCCATACAGGATTATTATTAGAAACGCCATCTAATTCTCTTTTAGTAGGAAATCTTCTTTCTTTAATTCTAGTAACATCATAATGAATTCCACGTATCAATTTGCCAGGAGAAACATTTTTACTTCGCTCATTGACTAAACTCAGAACTTCCTCTATTGTTGTAGCACCGCTTAAATCCAGGCCTAAATAATTAAGTCCTGTTTGAACTAAATGAACATGTCCATCAGAAAATGCCGGAAGAATAGTTTTTCCATTTAAATCAATAATTCTTTTTGAATTTTCAATAACTTTTTCAATGTTACTATTTCCAATTTCCTTAATAACTCCATCTTTAATAGCCATATAATTAAAACATTGATTTTCTTCAGTAATTGAATAAATATTTCCGTTATATAATGTTAAATCAAACATAATAATCCCTCTCTTCCTTTTTAAATATTATAACAAAAAACTGACCTTAAAGGGCAGTTTCTTGTTATATTAAATAGATAAAAGTTTTTCAAAGTAATCATAAACAACTTCACTAGTTTTAATAATTGAATCAATTGAAACATATTCATTAGGAGAATGATAATTTTCTCCACTTGCACCAAATACAATTGTTGGTATATCAAGTCTTGAACCAACATAATTAAAATCACCAATACTTGAAAAATAATTAATTGTAAGTTCATCTTCAGTAATATTTTTAATTGAAGATATAAATTTCTCAACGTATTTATCTTCCTTGTCAACAAGATATGATAAAAATCCTTCAGTTTCTTTTGATGGTGATTTTCTAAATTCAATATTATAAGTAGATTTAATATCAATTTTATTTATTACATTTTCAATTTCTTTAATAATCGTTTCTTTATTTTCTTCCATATTTATATGTCTAAACACTTTAACATAAGCATAATCTGCAACAGAACACGAAGCTCCACCACCATTTATTTCTACAACACAGTTTGATCCAGAACCAAGCATTTTTTCATATGGTAATTCTACTTTTTTTAATTCTATAGCAAACTTACTTGCATCTAATATTGCACTTATCCCTTTTTCAGGATTTGCACCATGTGCAGCTTTTCCAAAAAATTCAACCTTATAAGAAAAACCTCCTCTTGCACCCAAAGATAAACAGGGAAATTTAACATCACTAAATCCACTACTTGGTTCAGTAATAATTGCTACATCTGCTTCTTTAGCAAAACCTGCATTTATTACTGCATCAGTTCCTAAACCATATGGCCCTTCTTCATCAGATACAAAACTATATAGTATTTTTCCTTTAAATTTTTCATGATTCTTTTGAAATTCTTTAAGAGCTAAAATTATTGCAACAACTCCGGATTTCATATCCAGCGTTCCTACCCCATATAATTTATCACCTTTTATAATAGGATCTAAAGGATCTGTATCCCATCCATTTGTTATTTGAACTGTATCCAAGTGTCCATTTAAATATATTACTGGTCCTTTTTCCGCACCTTCTATAGTACCTAAGATATTTTTACCATTATAGTTAAGTATTTTTTCTTCTGAATAATTCTGAATATGTGCATCAATTTTACTATCTTTAAGCAATTCATAAACATATTCCATAATTTCATCTTCATCTAAGTAGACACTTTTAATTTTAACAAGCTTACTTAGTAATTCTATAACATTTTCTTTATTAATAAATTCCATTGTCCCTCCTATAAGCCGTTAAATATCTACTTATACTATTTTTTTATAATTTTTTCCGCTATAAGTTTTAACAGAATCAATTTCTCCTTCTTTAAAAATAAATTTATTTGTAAATCCATAAGCCATTGTTATCATTGGAGCTAAAAATGATAAGAATACATAAGGGAAATATTCCATTGTAGGTACTCCTAATACTCCTGCAAAATAAACTCCACATAATCCCCAAGGAACAAGAGGTGATGTAACTGTACCCGAATCTTCACATACCCTTGATGCTACTTGAGGTAAAATATTTTTTTCTTTATAAACAGGAACTAACATTCTTCCAGGAATAATTATTGCCATATATTGACTAGCACTAAATATATTTACAAATATACTCGAAATTACATGTGTCGAAATTAATCCACCTGTAGTTTTTACTAATCCTTTTATTTTTTCAAGTAATACTTCTAACATTCTTGTTTTTTCTAATAATCCACCAAAACTAAGCGCAATAAATCCTAATGATATTGTCCACATCATACTTTGTAATCCACCACGACTTAACAAAGAATCAATTTCGCTGATACCAACGTCTGAAACAAATCCATTTTGTAAAAATGATAACAGTTCAGTAATATTATACCCTTGGAATATCATTGCAAACACTACACCAACAAATGATGCAATTATCATAACTGCTAAACCACTAACTCTTTTAATCGCTAATGTTACAACAACAATTGGCGGTATAAATGCTATAGGACTAATATAGAAATTATTTTTTAATCCATCTAAAATTATTGTAATTTTAGTTTGATCAATTACCGATGCACTAAATTTAAAACCCATAATTAAATATAATACTAATGAAATTAATAAGGCTGGTCCAGTTGAATACATCATACTTCTAATATGATCAAATAAATCTGCTTCTGCTACACCTGCAGCTAAATTTGTTGAATCTGATAATGGACTCATTTTATCTCCAAATATTGCACCTGATACTGCAGCTCCTGCTGTCATTGCTGGCGGTATTCCTAATCCTGCTCCAATACCCATAAATGCTACTCCAAATGTTGCACCTGTAGTCCACGAACTACCAGTTGCCAAAGATGCTATGGAACAAATTAAAGCAACTGAGAATAAAAATATTTTAGGTGATAATATTTTTAAACCATAATAAATTAATGATGGGATAGTTCCTGCTGCAATCCATGAAGCAATTAATACTCCAACAAGCATTAAAATAAGCATAGGCAACATTGCTATTTCACAACCATATAAAATTCCCTCTTGAATATCTGCCCATTTATAACCTGACATTAAAGCAACAATTGCTGCTACAGTTGTTACAAGAAGCAATGTTATATGAGTAGTCCAATTACTGTGTAAAATAAAAATTTGTGTTGACATTGCAATAATTAAAAAAATAATTACAAATAAAGCTCCTCCGAAACTCGGTTTTACATCTTTTTTCATAATTCCCTCCAATACACTACACTACACTAGAATTCCTTAACTATCTATATTGTATTAACGCGCTGTTTA
Organism: Bacillota bacterium; assembly: GCA_034659335.1. Classification (GTDB taxonomy): domain Bacteria; phylum Bacillota; class Clostridia; order Peptostreptococcales; family Acidaminobacteraceae; genus HSG29. Next base: position 2,160 of record JAYEHA010000054.1, on the reverse strand, counting down.
TAATCCGTTTATTATATGTTTATTAATTAAAAATATTAAACTTTTTTAATAAAATAGATGATGAAATTATTAATTAATGTTACAATATAGTTGAAGTATCAGAAATGATATGAAAAAAATATATATTAATAGTTTTGTTTTATTATAAGGAGGTAACAATGAGTAATCCAAAGGTATCAGCTCACTTTGAGTCAAGAACACCATCAGCTGTAAGATTGGCTCAAATGAAGTACGAGGAACGTAAAGTTAAACCAGAAGCAGTAATTAATGTTGGAATAGGTAATGTATCTTTACCAACAAATCCAGCAATGCAAAAAAGAATGTTCAATTTAAATGCACCAGGTAGCCCTTTTAAAAACGGGGTTATTAGATATTCATCAACTGCAGGAACTGAAGAATGTCAAAATGCATTCAAAAATATTCTTGATTCAGAAGGTTTTGATACTAGCAAATTACACATCCAAGTTACAGATGGTGGATCAGCTGGTATGGAATTATTATTAATTGGTCTTTGCGGCCCTGCTGGAACAGATGAAAAGCCTTTAATGATGATCGATCCTGCTTATACTAACTATATTTCATTTGCTGAAAGAGTTGGACGCAAAACTGCTACAATAAAACGTCAACTAGGTGAAAATGGTACTTTCAATTTACCAAGTCTTGAAAAAATAGAAGAAGAAATTAAAATTCATAAACCGGGTGCATTATTAGTAATTCCTTACGATAATCCAACTGGTCAATTATATGATTATGAAGATTTAAAAGGTTTAGCTGATTTATGTGTTAAATATGATATGTGGATGGTAAGTGATGAAGCTTATCGCGAATTATATTATGACGATGAAAAACCATTAGTAAGTATTTGGGGATTATCTGATAAAGAAGTTCCAGGAATCGAAGGAAGAAGAATTAGTATTGAAACCGCTTCTAAAGTTTGGAATGCATGTGGATTAAGAATTGGTGGTCTTATTACAGATAATGCTAAATTCAATAATAGATCTATTGCAGAATATACCGCTAACCTTTGCGCTAATGTAATTGGTCAATATATTTTCGGTGGACTTGCTCATGAAAGCAAAGAAGATATTGCTAAATGGTGTACAGGATTAAAAGATTACTATAAAGAGCACATTTTAATGGTTTACAATGGATTAAAAGAACTTGAACCTAAATTAATAGTTTCAAATCCAGATGCATCTATTTATTCTGTAATTGATGTTAGAGATGTTGTTAAACCTGGATTTAATTCTATAGATTTCGTTCTTTACTGTGCCGGTGAAGGTGCTATTGATATTGATGGCGTTGAAACAACTTTATTAGTTGCTCCAATGAGTGGATTCTATAACACTGACGAAGGAGAATACAATCCTGGAAGTACTCAATTTAGAATTTCTTTTGTAGAAACACCTGAAAATTTAGCAAAAATTCCTGAATTATTTGTTAAATTATTAGATGCTTATGAATCTCAAAGATAATAATAACTGAATATTAAAAAGGCCACTCAATTGAGTGGCTTTTTTAATTAAAGATCAAATTTTCACTTCGCAATTCTCTTTTCAATTATAGAGTCTATAAATACGAAACTTTATTTCTTCCAGTTGTCTTTGAAATATATAAAGCCTCATCGACACGTTTAATTATCGAATTAAAATCATCTTCTAATTTAGGTTTTGTAATTCCAAAACTAGATGTAATATTAATTTCCTCTTTTTCAAAAAATATTGTCAAAAAATTTATCAAGTTTCTAATTTTATTAATTACAATTACACTAGAGTCCATATCTATATTGTCAAGATAAATAATAAATTCATCTCCCCCATATCTAGCAACCCAATCTGTATCTTTTCTTATAATAGTTTTTATTTGACTAACAAACCATTTTAAAACATAATCTCCAGCTAAATGCCCATATTTATCATTTACATCTTTAAAATAATCAATATCACATAATACCAACGAAAAATATTTATTATGATTTTGAAAAAATGATAAATTGTAAAGAAGTCTCTCATCAATAAATTTTCTATTATATGCTCCAGTTAATTGATCAATAACTAATTCAAGATTTTTTTCTTTAAGCACTTCCTTAATATCATTATAATCTAAAAAATTTACCGAAGTTACAGCATCACCATTTTGAATTTTTTTGATGAATTCTAA
>JAYEHA010000053.1:0-5642 GCA_034659335.1 Bacillota bacterium | reverse complement strand
TAAACAATATATATTTAAAGCATACGCCTTAAACTCTATTCACTTTCTCTATCAATTAAAACCGCAATTAGAATTACAATTCCTTTCAATAGTAATTGATAATATGAACTTACATCCATTAAATTCAATGAATTATTTAATATTCCTATTATAAGAGCACCTACAATAGTTCCTATTACACCACCTTTACCACCCGCTAAAGAAGTACCACCTAAAACTACAGCAGCTATTGCATCTAATTCGTAACCAGCTCCTGCCTGAGGTTGAGCTGAAGATAGCCTAGCCGTTACAATTAACCCAGCTACAGCAGCTAAAGCTCCCGAAATTGCATATGCTTTATATTTTATTTTATCAACATTAATTCCTGATAACCTAGTTGCTTCTTCATTTCCACCAAGTGCATAAATATATCTTCCTAGTGATGTATGTTTCAAAACATAATAAGCTAAAGCAAATACAACGATCGTTAGATATATAGGTGCAGGTATTCCAAATAACCTACCTGATCCTAAGAAAGAAAAACTCTCAGCACTAATAGTATCACCAGTGCTAATTGGTCTACCATTTGTAAATATAAGTGTTACTCCACGTATTATAGTCATCATAGCTAAAGTCGCAATAAATGGCTGTACTTCCCCTTTTGAAATTATCAGACCATTTAAAAATCCTATAAAAGCTCCTAATGAAATAGCAATTATAATTGCTATTATCAAAGGAACACCACTACTTAATAAACTAGCAGCAACTGCACCAGTTAAAGCTAGTGTGGAACCTACTGATAAATCAATTCCTCCTGTTAAAATGATATATGTCATACCTGCTGCAATAACAGAATTAATAGATGTTTGTCTAAATACATTTAACATATTTCCTAAAGTTAAAAATCTATCATTTAGCATAGCTATAATTAATGAAAATATTATTAATCCAATAAATGATTTATATTTCATTAAAATTAATTTTGTTTTTTTAGTCATTTTTACCACCTTTTATTCCTACAGCTAACTCCATAATTTTTTCTTGAGTTGCATTTTCTATTTCTAACTCTCCAGATATCTTACCTTCATGCATAACGAGAATTCTATCGCTCATAGCCAATACCTCGAGTATTTCAGATGATATCATTAAAATTGCAATTCCTTGTTTCTTATATTCATTAATTAAATCATAAATTTCTTTTTTCGCTCCTACATCAACTCCACGAGTCGGTTCATCTAATATTAATAACTTTGGCTCTGTTATTAAATTTTTTGCAATAGCAATCTTTTGTTGATTACCTCCACTCAAATTCTTAACCAACTGATTAATACTTGGTGTCTTAATACTCATAGATTCTACATATTTATAAGCAGTATCACTTTCTTTCTTACTATTTAAAAAACCAAATACTCCTTTTATTGAATCAAGTGCTCCAATATGAATATTTTCTTTAACCGATAGCCCTAGAATCAATTCATCTTTTTTCCTATCTTCTGAAACATATGCGATTTTATTTTTAACTGCTCCCTCAGGACTCTTAATTCTCAATTTTTGATTTTCTAAATACATTTCACCAAAATCTATTTTATAAGCTCCATATATTGTTTTAGCAAGTTCTGTTCTTCCCGCGCCCATTAATCCAGCAACACCTAAGATTTCGCCTTCTTTAATATTAAAATTAATATTAGATAAATACTTATTATTCAAGTTTTTCACTTCAAACAGAATTTTTCCGGATTTATGCTTAATAGTAGGAAATTGTTCTTCAAGTTTTCTTCCAACCATATATTCAATCATTTTATCTTGATCAATATTTTCAATTTCTTTCTCAACAATAAACTTACCATCCCTTAAGATAGTTATATCATCACAAATCTCAAATATTTCTTCTAATCTATGAGAAATATAAACCATGCTTTTCCCTTGTTCTTTAAGTTTTCTCATTACTTTAAATAAGCTCTCTGTTTCAGTATCAGTTAAAGCATCTGTTGGTTCATCTAAAATAATTAATTCAGCTTTTAGAGATAGTGCTTTTGCTATTTCTACTAATTGTTGTTTTCCAATTGATAACTTACCAAGTAAAGTTTTAGGATCTTCTTCTAAACCTAGTTCCTTTAATAATTTTGATGCTTCATAATATGTTTTTTTCCAATTTATTTTACCAAATTTATTTTTAAATTCCCTACCAATAAAAATATTTTCAGCTATACTTAAATCATTAATTAAATTTAATTCTTGATGTATAATTGCAATACCAGCATCTTGAGACTCTTTAGGATTATCATAATTAACTAAGTCACCTTTATAATAAATGCTTCCATCAGTTTTCTTATATACACCAGTCATAACTTTCATAAGTGTTGATTTTCCAGCACCATTTTCACCTAAAAGAGCCATAATCTTACCTTTATATACATTTAAATGAACATTATCCAACGCTACGACTCCAGGAAATTCTTTACGAACATCCTGCATTTTTAAGATTATATTATGCATATTGCCTCCTTTTAAAAAACAACTCCTGAGTGTAGTATTACATTGCTATATGGAGTAATTTCTCCCGTTCTAATAATTGCTTTTGATTTTTTTGTTTCTTCCTTGAATTCATTATGAGAGATTATATTAATTTTAATTTTGTTTTTCTGTTCTTTTTCAAGTTTAGAAATGACTTGAATAAACTTTCTAAAAACAATAATATTTTTATCTTCAAATTCCTCAGCAATTGTAACCTCTTCAACAAATTGTTCAGAACATATAACTTCAAGCGTTTCAATAAAACCTGGTATTCCATGCGTTAAAGCTAAATCGATTCTTTCAACATTAGCGTCTATTGGCAATCCACAATCACATACTGTTATAGTATCTGTATGTCCTAGCTTAGATACTATGCTAGAGACTCTTGAATTAAGTAATTTCCCTTTTTTCATAATTATCCTTTCATAAACTCATTTAATTCATTTCGACTAGGAAGAGCCGTTTGAGCTCCTTTTCTAGTTACTGATAATGCAGCTACATTTGTTGCTATTTTTATAGCTTTTCTAATTGTACTTCCCCTATCAAGTTCATAGGCAATTGCACCTGTAAAACTATCTCCTGCTGCAGTTGTATCAACTGCATTAACTTTAACAGCATTAAACTTTTCGTATCCTTCACTATTTACTAGTAAACTTCCATTTTCACCTAATGTTACTATTAAATTTTTAACACCTTTGCTTATCATTATATTTGATGCCTCCATAAGACTTTTATCATCAGTAATTTTAACTTTAGATAAAATTTCAAGTTCTGATTTATTTGGAGTTAAAATATCAACGGTTGATATAATTGAATCAGATAATTCTTTAGCAGGTGCAGGATTTAAAATAGTTCTAATCCTAGCATCTTTAGCAATTTTAAGTCCTTTTGCTACTACTTTCAGTGGGGTTTCTAACTGAGTTACAAAAATATTGCTTGACTCTATTATATGTTTTTTTTCGATTATTTCTTCTTCATTAATATCAAAATTAGCACCTGGAATAACAACAATTGAGTTATCACCATTTCTATTTACCATTATAAAAGCAAGTCCAGTAGACAAATCACTTTTATATATATTTTCAATATTTACACTACTTTTTGATAAACTTTCTAATAAAATTTTACCGTATTCATCATTCCCTATTTTACCAATCATTTTTATATTTCCACCAAGCTTACCGATTGTTACTGCTTGATTTGCTCCCTTACCACCTGGAATATAATCTAGACCACTTCCTAGTATTGTTTCTCCCACAAGTGGTGTTTTTTTAACGGTAGTTACTAAATCCATATTTAAACTACCTAATACTGTTATCATTTTGCACCTCCGCGTAAACGTTTACCCAAAAGGAAAAAAATTAATTATACGGTTTCTCGTATAACTAAATTTGTTCCTAATTTAATTGTTTTTCCTTTTGTTTTCTTCTCTAATATATCTATTAACAAACCTGCCGCTTCGTATCCCATCTGATATACAGGTTGATTTACTGTTGTTAGTGGTGGTTCAACTATTTCAGATAAATAAATATTATCATAACCGATTACTGATACATCATTTGGAATATTTAAATTAAATTTTTTTAATGTTTTTATAACACTTACTGCAATTAAATCATTACCACAAAATATTGCATCAAACTCAATTTTATCTTCTAATAAAATCTTAGTTGCTTCTGTTCCCCATTCACCTTTATATTCACCTTCAAGTATAAGTTTAGAATTAATATCTATTTTATTATCAATTAAACCCTTTTTATATCCATCTAATCTATCATTCGATGTTGTAGTAGATAAAGGCCCTGTTATAAACGCTATTTTTTTTCTATCCTTTTTAATTAAGTATTCAACTGCATTATATGCACCTTCAAAATTATTAACTAATACTTTCCCTTGCACATTTTCTATATCAATATCTCTATCAATTAAAACTAAAGGAATTTTTAATTCATTTAATATCTTTGAATTACCTTCCATATTAGCGGATTGAGTCAAAATAATTCCATCTATCATTTTTTGAGCTAACATATTTAAGTATTTACTTTCTTTTTCTGCTTTATCATCAGTATTACAAAACATTATCATATATCCTTCTTCATTAGCTTTATCTTCAGCACCTCTAGCTAATTCAGGAAAAAAAGGATTTGTAATATCTGGTAAAATCAATCCAATAGTATTCGTTTTTTTAGTTACTAAACTTCTAGCCATTGAATTTGGAATATAATTTTTATCTTTCGCAATTTTTAAAACAAGATTTCTAGTTTGATCACTGATTCTATGATCTTTTCTATTTAGTACTTTTGAAACAGTTGCCGTAGAAACTTTTGCCTCTTTTGCAATGTCCTTTATAGTTATTTTCATAGTGCCTCCATAACTGCGAAAACGTTTACCTAAATTTATTATAACACATTAATTGCTTATTGCAAATTTTTTTAATTTATACGATTGCGTCAAGTTACTTTACTCAAACTTCGCACATAAAAAAGCACTGTGAATACTAGTAATTTAAATATTAAGAACTCTTTAGCTCTTTTAAATCAAATTGGACAAAATGCTGTAATTGGTATAGATGGTGAATATATTCCAATTGTAACACCATATTTTAAATTCATAGAACCTCCTCTAGATATCTAGGGTTCAATTAAAAAACCCATTCTAATAACTTATTTTTTACTTTTTATTAGATTTTCCTGTAATATGCTCTATTTTTAGCTTATAAACAGATGGCCCTTTATACGCTTTATTCACATAATCATATCCTTTACTTAAAAAATTACTACTATATTTATTAATAAATGATAATAATATATCTTTTTTATCTTCTATTTCAGTTATTTCGCTTATAGTTCCAAAAATAATAACGCTTTCATAAAATGTATTAAACTTTTCAGGAATAATTTCTTTATATCCTACTATTGAAAACGAAGCCTTATCATTATTTTTAAAATTTTCAATCTTCAACCCTCTTTTAGCTGAATGTAAATATATATTATTATCATAATAAGTATAATTTAATGGTACTCCATAAGGATAACCATTTTTACAAATAGTTGATAATACCCCATAATCAGTTTCTTTTATAATTTTTTCTATTTTTTCTTTATCCTTTATTTTATTCTTAATTCTAACTAAATCGTTAAACATACAAG
>JAYEHA010000052.1:0-5667 GCA_034659335.1 Bacillota bacterium | reverse complement strand
TTCATTTGCATTAGTTCTAATAATCAGTCCATATCCATCTCTAATAATATCCAAATGATTTTTTAAATTAGCAATTACATCAATATTATTAATTTTTTTTGAAATATACAGTTTATCTTCCTTAGGCAAAAGAACCAAATTATGACTTGATATAGAAATCTTTTCTGTAACTTTTGCTCCTTTTTTATCTATTGAATTTTTACTTATTTGTACTATTATTTCTTTGCCAACATTATATTTTTTAACTATTTCTTTTTCATCTAAACGCCCATAAATATCGCTAAAATCTAAATAAGCATTTTTATCAAGTCCAATATCTATAAATATCGCTTTCATATTCGGAACAATGTTTATAATTTTTCCATAATAAATATTTCCGATTAAATTTTTATCATTTTTAAAAATATAATTAAAATCAAATAATTTATTATTTTTGGTTAATTTAACTTTCGTTGAAAAAATGTTTTTATCAATATATAATTCCATAAAATCACCTAAATAATTGGAACTTGTTCATTATTTTCTTCTTTAAATATATCAAGTCTTTCTATTTCAATATAATCATCTTCTAATTCTAAATTTGCAAATTCAATAAATTTTCTAATAATTATATCCGGCTGTAAATTTCCAGTCGAACCAGTTCTTACATTAACTTTAAAAATAATTTTTTTATCATTAGCATTAAGTATTAAAACATTATTGATTAATTCAACAATATTCTTTGTAATCGGTTTTTTCTTTCTTCTAATTTTAGTCCACATAATCTCATCTTGATTTAAGAAATTTTTCATTTGATTTCTAATATCATCTTCATCATATTGTTTTAAAGTCTCAACTTTCAATATATATGAAGCATCATGAACAATAGCCATAATTGATTTTTTATCTGTTGAATATATAGCTTTAGTAAAATTCATTCCAATAGGTAAAAAAGACTTATCAATTTTAGTAATTCTATTTAAATCAAACTCTTCAGTTACTTTAACTTCAAAATATTCCCCAACAGATGAAAGTCCAACAGATAATGGTGCAGCAAAAGCAATTTGCGGTTTAGGATTATAACCACTAGAATATTCTAATGGTAAATCAACCCTTCTTAAAATTCTTTCTATAAGACCTACCAATTCTAGATGTGCTAGATATTTAGCAAATCCTGTTTTCTCATATTTAACTATTACTTTTAGGATAACAATCACCACCAATTATTTCAAAATTAACACCACAATTAGTACAGTATTTTCTACAATCAACTGTAAGTTTTTCTTCATTTGCTTTTTCATTTTCTTTTATAAGATATTCTTTTGTTACTCCACAATCTAAATGATCCCACGGTAGTATTTCAGAATAATCTCTTTTTCTTGTACTATAAAAATATGGATCAATATCTAACTCTTCAAATGCTTGTAACCATAACTCATAGTTAAAATATTCTCTCCATCCATCAAATTTGCAGCCTAATTCAAAAGCCTTAATAATTACTTCATTAAGCTTTCTATCACCACGCGCTATAACACCCTCTAATGAGCTTTCCCATGAACCGTGATAATTATAATTAATATTTCTATTAGTAATTTTTTCTTTTAAAAATTTATGTTTATCATCTAATTCTTCAACTGTATTTTGACCAAACCATTGAAACGGAGTAAAAGGTTTAGGCACAAAGTTTGCTGTTGAAATAGTAATTGTTGGCTTTCCTCTTCTTAATTTACTGTCAACATCATAATAAGTTTTAATAGATTCTTCACCTAAAATTGCAATTCCTTCAATGTCTTCATAAGTTTCTGTAGGCAATCCTAGCATAAAATATAATTTAACTCTTTTCCATCCATTTTCAAATACTTCTCTTAAAGTATTAAATAAATCTTCTTCAGTAACACCTTTATTTATAACATCTCTTAGTCTTTGTGTTCCAGCTTCTGGAGCAAAAGTAAGTCCAGTTTTTCTTATCTTTTGAATATCTTTTAATAATTCAACTGCAAAGGAATCTAATCTTAAAGATGGTAAAGAAAGTCCTATTTTTTTTGACTCATATTTATCTACAAAATCTGTAACAACGCCTTTCACTTCACTATGATCTAATGAACTTAAAGATGAAAGTGCCATTTCTTGAAAACCAGTATTTTTTAATAAAACATCCATTTTTTCTAAAATATCTTCTTTGGATCTTTCTCTAATTGGTCTATAAAGCATTCCAGCTTGACAAAATCGACAACCTCTTGTGCAACCTCTAAAAATTTCTATCATTCCTCTATCATGTACAATATCTTGAAAAGGAACAATTACTTTTTTAGGATAATAAGATTTATCAAAATTTCTAATAATACGTTTTTTGATAATAGATTTTGTTTCACTATTAATTGGTTTAAATTCTTTAATTGTATTATCTTCATTATAATAAACTTCATATAAAGATGGTACATAAATACCTTCAATCTTAGAAGCTTCTTTTAAATAATCTTTTTTAGAATAAATATCATCTTTTTTCATTTGTTTATATAATTCTATTAATTCAATATTTATCTCTTCGCCTTCACCTATAACAAACAAATCAATAATTTCAGCTAATGGTTCAGGATTAAAAGCATTTGGTCCACCAGCAAAAACAATTGGGAAAGTATCATCTCTATCTTTAACCCTCAAAGGAATATTTGATAAATCTAACATATTTAAAATGTTAGTATATGATAACTCATACTGCAATGTAAAACCAATAAAATCCATTTCTTTTAAAGGAGTTTTAGATTCAAGAGTATAAAGTTCCATTTTATTTTTACGCAATTGCTCTTCCATATCTTCCCATGGTGAAAAAACTCTTTCACAAAATATATCATCTCTTTCATTTTTTAAATTATAAAGAATTTGAAATCCCAAATATGACATTCCAATTTCATAAATATCAGGAAATGCTAAAGCAACTCTTACCATTCCTTCAGTTATTTTTTTATTATAACTATTAATCTCGCCACCAATATACCTTGATGGATTTTGAACTTCTCTTAGTAATTTATCTAACTTCTCCATATTACTCCTTTTTTAATTCATTTCAGAATATCTCATTCTTCTCACATATACACTAAAAACCATTCCGATAGCAATAAAATTAGTAACCATTGAACTACCACCATAACTAACAAATGGCAATGTTATACCAGTAACAGGCATCAAACCAATAGTCATTCCAATATTTTCAAATATCTGGAAAGCAAACATAAACATTACACCATAAATAATAAGCCCTCCAAATTTATCTTTTGACATACTACCCATAATTAAGATTTGATATAATAGAGCAAAATATATTAAAACTATAAATACTGTACCGACAAAACCCAACTCTTCACCAATAACTGCATAAATAAAATCAGATTCTCTTACTGGTAAATAATTGTATTTATGATATATCCCCTTAAAAATACCTTTACCAAACACTTCTCCAGATCCAATAGTAATTTTTGATTGCATTACATGATAATAACCAGGAAGCGTTGAATCATTTGGATTTAAAAATGCATCTATTCGCAGCTTTTGATGTGGTTTTAAAAAATTATATGAAATAGGCATAAATATCAACATACTAATAACACCAGTCGCAATTAATTTCAAATCAAGTTCAGCCATAAATAACATACCAACAAATATAAAAACGAATACAAGTCCAGAACCTAAATCCGGTTGTTTAAGCAAAAGCCCTAAAATCGGAATTATAAGCAAAATTGGTACAATTAAATCTTTTATTTTCTCAAGCTTTCTATCTTCTTTAGATAAATATTTTGCTAATACAATTATAAATCCAAGTTTTGTTAATTCAGAAGTTTGTAAATCAATAAGACCAAGATTTATCCAACTCCTTGCATTATTCCGTACAATCCCTAACCCTGGAATATATACACTTAATAATAATAGTATTGAAATAATATATATAGCCCAAGAAAAATTTCCAATCATTTTATAATCTAATAAAATCACAAATAACATAACAAATAATCCGATTATGAATGATAAACTTTGAATTTTAATAAATCTATTAAGATGATCAAAATTCGCATCTGTAGCACTTAATATCATAAAAATACTAACAATAAATAAAATAATTATTAATATTAAAACTTTAAAATTTAAATTTTTAAAATATTGCATAAACATATTGTACCTCTCAAATACATAAAATAAAAACTCCCTTAAAGGGAGATTATCTAATTCTTTCTAATCTATTAATAGGTATATTCGCAATTAATGTTGATTTTGAAGACCCTTGTTTTCTATCTTGACTAATTTCAATATCAAATTCTTTTTCATTAATATCTACATATTCAGATAAAATTTTCATAATATCATTTTTTATCCTATTAATTAATTCAGGAGAACAATCTGATCTATCATGAACAAGTACAAGTTGTAACCGTTCTTTAGCAATACTCTTACTATCAGGTTCTTTTGAAAAAAACTTTTTAAATATATCTAACATTATCTCTCCTCCTTTACTTGCTCAATTTAAATATTTTTAGAACTTTCTCCATAAAATTAATTGGTTGACTCATATCTAATAATGGAATTTCTTGTCCATTAATCCTTTTAGCAATATTAATAAAAGCTTTTGCTGATAAAGAAGATTCATCTTTAACTACAGGCTCACCTCTATTAGTACTAATAACTACAGCTTCATCATCTGGCACTGCACCAATTAAATCTACTGCAAGTATATCTGTAATATCATCAATTGAAAGCATATCACCTTTTTGTACCATTTGCATTTTGATCATATTTACAACTAATTTAATATCATCAATATCATTTGTTTCTAAAAGCCCAATAATTCTATCCGCATCTCTAACAGCTGAAACTTCCGGAGTAGTAACTACTATTGCACGCTTTGCAGCAGCAATTGCATTTTTAAAACCACGCTCTATTCCAGCAGGACAATCTATTAATATGTAATCAAATTCATCATCCAAATCAGCAATTAATTTAATCATATCTTCTGGAGAAACTGCTTCTTTATCTTTTGTTTGAGCCGCTGGTAATAAATATAATCCGTCTAATCTTCTATCTTTTATAAGCGCTTTTTTTACTGTACAATTACCACTAGTAACATCAACAATATCAAAAACAATTCTATTTTCTAAACCAAGTACGACATCAAGGTTTCTAAGTCCAATATCAGAATCAATTACTACAACACTCTTCCCTAATTTTGCTAAAGCAGTACCAATATTTGCTGTTGAAGTCGTTTTTCCAACACCGCCTTTGCCTGATGTGATAACAATTACTTCACTCATATATTCCTCCATTTCTAAATTTTCACAATTTCAATTCTATCATTATTAATATATGCTTTCTCAGGATTTATATCGCCAAATAATCCGTCATTATCAGACGATCTTGAAATCACATTACTTATTCTTATTTGACTAGGAAGCAATAAGTTTGCTGATATAAACGCATTATTATCACCCTCTATACCTGCATGTGCGATACCTCTAAGTTTTCCAATCACAATAATATTTCCCTTAGCTTTTAAAACTGCACCAGGATTAACATCACCTAAAACAACAATATTTCCATCACTTATAACTTCATTTCCTGATCTTAAAGTATGTTCTATAAAAACAGTATCATCTGAACACTCTTTTTTAATATCTTTCTCACTTATAATATCACTATATGAGT
>JAYEHA010000051.1:0-5681 GCA_034659335.1 Bacillota bacterium | reverse complement strand
ATTCCCTATTAAATAAGAAACATCTTTATTATTAAGTTCAAATTCAATTTCGTCATAACTATCTAACTCTAAATTTTCTTTAACAAGATCAAAAATATATGAACTAATAACTAATTCTCTAAACGATGAATGAAATGGCCCACCAATTACATCTTTACCTTCTAATATATTTTCAGTTGGTTGCAGACCAATTCTAATAACATTAATATTATTTGAAAATAATATCTTATACATCTCTTTAGAAATCTCTACAGCTTCTTCTAAACCTAACTCTTTATATAAACCACTTTTATACATTTTTTCAAGTTCAGTATCTTTTATTACTAATGTAGGATAGATTCTAGCAATATCGGGCTTAATACCAACAACTTTATTTACAGTATTAATATTAATTTCTCTATTATCACCAGGCAATCCAATCATTAATTGAATACCTAGAATAAAACCATATTCTTTAATTAATTTAGCACTTTTATATACGACTTCACTATTGTGCCCTCTATTCGAACTTAAAAGTACATCATCATTTAAACTCTGTACACCTAATTCAATTGTTTTTACTCCATATTTCTGTAACCTAGTTAAAATTTCATCATTAATATAATCAGGTCTTGTAGAAACTCTTATTCCAGTAATATTATATTTCTTATAATATTTATAAGCAATTTCTAAAAATGAATTTTGACTTTTAATATCTATGGCAGTAAAACTACCTCCATAAAATGCTATTTCAACATCAGGTTTTTTTGAAAAATTTATCGTAGAAATTGCATTATTAATATCTTCATCTATCTTTTTATAATCATAAGTTTCCTTCTGATTAGTAATTTTTCTTTGATTACAAAAAACACAATCATTTGGACATCCTCGATGAGGCACAAACACAGGTATTATAAATCTATTATTACTCATTAAAAATTACCTTTCTTAATAGCTTCTTTAGCTGCTTGCTGTTCCGCTTCTTTTTTATTATTCCCTTTACCTCTACCTAAAACTTCATCTTTTAAAAATACTTCTATAAAAAATGTTTTATTATGATCTGGTCCCTCTTCATTGTAAATAGCATATGATAATTTATTTTTTGTTTTAGCTTGTACTATTTCTTGTAATTTAGTTTTATAATCAATTAAAATTTCACCACTAACTCCTTCTTCAATTTTATCATTCATAATCCGAAGAATAAACTTTTTTACTGTCTCAAAATTACTATCTAAAAATATTGATGCCAAAACTGCTTCAAAACCATCTGCCAATATTGAAGATCTATTTCTTCCACCGGTTAACTCTTCTCCACGCCCTAGCATTATATACTTACCTAACTCAATTTCCCCTGCAACGTCAGCAAGTGAAGTTTCACAAACTATTCGTGCTCTAATCTTTGTTAATTCGCCTTCAGGCAAATTGGGTAAATTTTTAAAAATATATTCACTTATAACAAGACTTAATACTGAATCACCAAGAAATTCCATCCTTTCATTAAACTCCATAGTTTTATTCTTATTTTCATTTGCATAAGAACTATGTGTTAATGCCTCTCTTATCAATTTCTTATCATTAAAAACATACCCAATAATTTCTTCGAAATGCTCAATCAATTTAACCCTCCATTTTCTTAAATCGCTTGTGAACAACTCCACATACAAACAAAATTTTCTTAATGCTAATCTAGAGGTATTCACAAATTCATTAATCTACTATGATTAATGAAACCATATACTTAATAATTATATCATAAAAAATACTATAATATTAAAATTATATTTCTTTCCATTATAATTATTTTTTTATTTGACATATTAGGTAAATAGGTAGATAATAAACAAGAAAGAACGGTATTGAGAATCATTGTCGATAATCAGTGATTAGAAAGAGGTATATTATGTCAAAAAATTTAAACGATGAAAAAAGAGTAAAACACTTATTAGAATTTTCTAATTTGATGATGCAAGGTGAAGATGGTAGCAAACTTATTAAGAGGTACCAAGAAGATATTAGTAACGTAACTCCAAATGATATGTTAAAACTTGAGGACATGCAAATTGAAGCAAAAGTATCTGTTAACAAAATTAAAAATGGTGTAGATAAAGTAATTAATGTATTTTATGAAAGCCTAAATAATTACAAATGGAATAAACCAACAGAAAATACTTTTCTATATTATCTTATGGAGGAAAACAAAGAATTAACAAAAAAATTGAATAATATTAAGCTACTATTAAAAAAAGATAATTTACAAAACACACAAAGCGAATTATTATCTGCTTTTACGAAAATAATTGAAATTGAAGACCATTATGCAAAAAAAGAAAATATTCTTTTTCCTTATTTAGAAACTAAATTAGAAAGATATCACGCTCTTAATGTAATGTGGTCCCTTCATGATGACGCACGTAAAAAATTAAAATTAATAATTAGTATATTAGAAAATCAAACAATTAATGAAAAAGAACTCTTAACAGAAATAGGTCAAATTTTCTTTTTATTATTTGGTTTAATTCAAAAGGAAAATTTAATCGTATATCCTGTAGCATCAGAAGTAATTACAGATGAGGAATTTAAAAAAATGCACTTACAAAGTTTTGAATATAATTTTTCATTTATTGATACTCCAAAAAAAACTAAAGAAATATTAAACGATTCAAATATAAATACAACTTCAAATGATTTTAATGATTATCTATTAAAAACTGAAACTGGAATACTTACAGCTGAACAAATTTTAATAGCTTTTAATACGCTACCTTTAGATATTACAATTGTTGATGAAAATAATAAAGTTAGATTTTTTTCTAAGCCTAATGAAAGGTTTTTCCCACGTTCTCCTGCTATAATTGGACGTGATGTTAAAAATTGTCATCCACCAGAAAGTGTTCATATTGTTGAAAGAATAATAGATGCTTTTAGAAAAGGCGAAAAAGATACTGCTAAGTTTTGGTTGAATTTAAAAGGGAAAGTTATACTTATACAGTATTTTGCAATGAGAAATGAAAAAAACGAGTATAAAGGTGTTCTAGAGGTAGGTCAAGATATAACAGATATTAAACAACTTAAAGGCAGTCAAACTTTGCTTGACTGGGATAAATAGGAGCTCTGATATTAAATGAATAAATATATTGTAAATGAAAAATGTATTAGTTGCAAAGCATGTGTGAGAGTCGCAGAAAATAATTTCAAACTTGAGGATAAAGCTGTAGTATTTAATCAGCCTCAAAATGAAGAAGAATTAAAAAACTGTGAAACCGCTTTAAAAATTTGTCCTACAAATGCAATTGAAATTATCAAAAATGATTTAATTCTTGGCGAAGATAAGGTTAGAGCAACACTTGAAAAATATCCTACCTTAAAAAACAAACTTATAGAATTATCTCCAAAATTTAAAACTTTTGAAAATCCGGTAATGTGGAATACAATAGCACGATTTGCTACTTTTATTGACAGTGCAAAAATGACGGGTGTTTCTTTATGCGAAATACTTCACATTATTAATAAAGAACTTGGAAATGAAATTGAATTAGAAAATGAATTCCCTAATTGTATTAAAGAAACAAGACAATTTGAACTTACTAAAAGCGTAGAAATTTCATGGGAAGAACCTAAAATAATTTATAATATTAATGATAATAACTCACAAGAAATTCAAGAACTTGTATATAAAATAAAAGAATTAAAAGAAGATAATTCAATCGTATTTGAAAGTAATTCATTAATACATCCAATTATTGATATTATTGACGATATGAATTTAACTTACAATATGCTTAGAATTAATCCTCAAAAAGTAAGAATATCAATTTATAAGAAAAAATCTGAAGATTGGAAGATAATTAAGGATACATTCAAACAACTTGATGTAAGAAAAATGAAAAGTGATCCATTTGATATAATTATGAAAAAAGCATATTCTACTAACGAAGGCGATGGATTTATTTTAATTCAAACTTTTGTACCTGATCCAATGTTAAATATGTTAACTGAAATGGGTTATGAATATGTAATTGAAGAAAAAGATTCTGATGAAGTATGGGTATATCTTCATAAAATAAAAACGACTCAAACTAAAAATATTAATAGTGATAAACCATCAATTGTTATTCAATCAGCTACACCAGTTGGATATCCTATTATTATGAGATTACTACAATCTAAAAAAATAAGAAATGCAGTTTCAATAAAAGAATTAAAAGTTTGGGATGAAACTGAAAAACACCTAGCTTGGATTGCAGATGGTAAAGCAGATATAAGTTTTTCTTCTGTTATTACCGCTTCAAAATTAAAAAATAATGATGTAATAATGCCAATAGTATTCGTTTGGGATAACTTCTCAATTTTAACAAGAGATTATAGTGCTACTACACTTAATGATGTTAAAGGAAAACAAATATCTATTCCATTATTTGAAGATGCTCCTCCTGCAAAAATTACAAAGTTTTTAATTGAAGCACAAGGTCACAATATTAATGATTTTAATTTTGTTTATGGTAATCCTTTCGGTAGACCAAAAGAAATAATGGCAGATTTTATTTCGGGTAAAGCTGATACAGTTCTACTTAGAGAACCTGAAGCTAGTTTTGCACTTAAAGGTGCATTAGATAAAGGAATTCAATGCTCTGAATTAGATTACGGGGAAGTTTTTAATGACATTATTGAAGATTTCGGATTATTCCCTAATGCTGGAGTAGTTATTAAAGGTGAATTTGCTAGAAATCATCCTGAAATCGTTAAAATTCTTAACGAAGAAATAAAAGAGGCAATTAAATGGGTTAATGAAAACAGACATGCAGCAGCAAAACTATCTTTTGATATGATGAGACAAGATATTTTAAGCGTAGAATCTTTTTTAGATAGAGTAACATTTAAATATTTAGCAGGAGATCAACTTGTTGAAAAAATTAAAGATTTTTATCAAGCTTTAATAGATAATAAAATCTTAAATACTAAAGTTGATGATGATTTATTAAATATGTTTAGATAAAAAAAAAATAATAATAATAATAATAATAAACAAAAAAGATGAAGCATTAGTTTAACTAATTGCTTCATCTTTCATAATTATATCAACTAATATACCTTGAATATTTGCAAATATTACTAAATATATTGTTAAGATAATAGTATATTTAATTCCAAAATAAGAAATTAAAGCTGGCAACATTGCAAATTTTATTCCCCTAGCATATAAAAAAGTTGCGATAGAACCATAGCTTATTCCTTTTCTATGAAAATCTTTCATTAATGGATACCACGCATATATTGGTCCATGACTAAATATTCCAAATAAAGTCATCATTAGATATTGAAGGAATTGAGGGCTTCTCTCAATAACACTTTTTAACTTTTTTTCATCAATTAAATTAAAAATAAACATAAATACTAATACCAATAGTAAAACTGGTGCCACAGTTTTAAATAATTCTACAGAATATTTTAATGCTTTTAAAGTAGCACTTTTATTAACAAACAATAAAATTACATAAAAACTAGCTACAACTCCTGGAAAAATAAATACTTTTTTATTATTTTTCTTATTCATATCATTTTTTTTATTTTTCATCTCTTTTTTCATGAACTTAGCTCGTGGATACTCGCGACTTAAGCCGTGAGAGGAAACGTGTATATTATTGTTCTATATTATACGTTTCTCCACAAGCACACCTCCTCTTCTTTTTAATAATTTTAATTTC
>JAYEHA010000050.1:0-5725 GCA_034659335.1 Bacillota bacterium | reverse complement strand
TGTATAGAAAATGAAATTTTACTTGATTATTATATTAAAGAGATGTCATCAATAAAGTTTTCTAAAATTGATAATGATATATTAATTATTATTAGAATAGGATTATATCAAATAATTTTTTTAGATAAAATTCCTAATTCTGCTGCAGTAAATGAATCAGTAAAGTTAGCTAAAAAAATTAATTTCAGATCAAAAGGGTTTGTAAATGGTGTTTTAAGAAATTTTATCAGAAAAGAAAGTGAAATTATAGTAGACGATAAAGATATTAATAAGTATTTATCCATAAAGTATTCTTATCCTTCATGGATGATAAGATACTTTATTGATTCGTTTGGTATTAATAAAACAAAAGAAATTTTAGAGTTTAATAAAAAAGCACCAAAGTTATCAATTAGAACAAATACTTTAAAAATATCACGAGATGAATTAGTAGAAAAGTTAAAGGAAAAAAATATAGAGTCTGTAAAATCTAATTTAACTAAAGCAGGTATAATTATCGATAAATTAAACGATAATAGAATTAATGAATTAAAATTATTTAAAAAAGGTTTTTTTTATATTCAAGATGATGCATCGATTTTAGTATCAGAAATATTAAAACCTAATGAATTTGATAATGTTTTAGATGTTTGTGCAGCGCCAGGTGGCAAATCTACCCATTTAGCTCAAATTATGAATGATAAGGGTAGTATAATTTCAAGGGATATTTCAAAAGACAAAATTGACTTAATTAAAGAGAATATTGATAGACTTTCTATAAATTCTATAGAAACAGAAATTTTTGATGCTACAAGTGAAGACTTGTTAAATGTTAATAAATTTGATAAAATACTTGTTGATGCACCGTGTATGGGATTAGGTATTATTAGACGTAAGCCTGAAGTCAAATTAAATCGTAGTAAAGAAGATATGAAAATGATTAGTGCATTACAATATAAGATTTTAGAAGAGAGTTCTAGACTTTTAAAAGTTAATGGTGAATTAATTTATAGTACATGTTCTATTGGTAATGTTGAAAATAATGAGATAATCGATAAATTTTTAAAACATAATATAGATTTTAAAATTATTAAAATTAATGGAGAAAATAATTTTCAATTATTACCTGGAGATTATGAGTCAGATGGTTTTTTTATTTGTAAATTAACTAAAATTTTGGGGTGATATTTTGAGGTATTCTGCAATAACAAATGTGGGTAATGTTCGTGAATTAAATGAAGATGAGTTTTTTGTTGATACAGAATTTCAAAGATTATTTATGGTAGCTGATGGTATGGGTGGACATAATGCTGGAGATGTTGCTAGCAAAATGGCTATTAATATTTTAAAAAATTATTATTTTGAAAATATTAAAGAAAATAATAATATTGAGGATATAAAACAAGAATTACTAAAGGGGATTGAGTTATCAAATAAATCGATTATTAATGCTTCGAAAAAATTTGACAAATTAAAAGATATGGGAACTACGTTAAATTTGGTTTATATTAATGATAAAGATATTATTTTTATTAATATAGGTGATTCACGGGCGTATGTGGGTACTGAAGAGATTTTTAAACAGGTTACTGTTGATCATTCTTTAGTGGAAGAATTGATTGAAAATGGGGAAATTACAGAAGAAGAATCATATAATCATCCTCAAAAAAATATTATTACAAGTTGTTTAGGTGCAAAGGGAGATTATAAGGTTGATGTATATAGATTAAAAAAAGAGAAAAACATGAAATTATTATTATGTACTGATGGGTTAACTAATTTAGTAAGTAAAAGTGAAATTGAAGAAATTATTAATGAGAATGAAATTGAAAATGCTACAAAATTATTAATTCATTCTGCAAAAGAAAATGGCGGATTTGATAATATTACGTTAATTCTTATTGATTTAGACGAAACGAGGGTATTAAATGAATAAAGATATCTTAGGAAATAGATATGAAATAGTTAGTAAAATTGGTGAAGGCGGAATGGCAAGAGTATATAAAGCAAAAGATATTCTCTTAAATCGTTATGTTGCTATTAAGATATTAAAGGATGAATTTAAAAATGATGATGAGTTTATTTTGAAGTTTGATAAAGAGGCAAAAGCTGCTGCAAGTTTATCTCATCCTAATATTGTAAATGTCTATGATGTTGGAAAAGATGATGATATTAGATATATAGTAATGGAATTATTAGAGCCAACTACTTTAAAAGATCTTATTGAAAGTAGAGATGAATTTTTATCGAATAATGAAATAATTGATATTATATATCAAATTGCTTCTGCATTAGAGCATGCACATGATAACAATATTATTCATAGAGATATTAAACCTGAAAATATTATTGTAGATAATAATAAAGTGGTAAAAGTTGCTGATTTTGGCATAGCAAGAGCTGTAACTACGTCGACAATTGTAAATACAAAGAAAGTATTAGGGAGTGTTCATTATTCATCACCAGAGCAAGCTAGAGGTGGGGTTGTTGATAGGAGAACTGATATTTATTCATTAGGAATTTTAATATATGAATTAGCTACAAAAAGACTTCCATTTAATGGTGATACTCAAATATCAATTGCTCTTAAACATATAAAAGGTGAGGTATTAAATCCAACTAGAATTAATAGCAATCTTTCTTTAGGAATAGAAAAAATAATTTTAAAATCAATCAGAAAAAACCCTGAAGATAGATATAATAACACAGGAGAATTACTCTTAGATTTAGAAAAAGCAAGTAGACGACTAGATGATGAAATAATTATAGATGACTTAGAAATTGACAATTTAGAAACTAGGTATTTGCCAATAATAGAGGATGATGATTTAATGTCTAAAAAAATATATAATAAGCCAAAAAAGAAAAAAGACAAGAAAAAATTGAGTGTGTTTACAATATTAGTGATTGTACTTGCTGCACTATTAGTAACATTAGGAATATTTACAATAATTTCAATAGATAATATTGCAAATAAATTAGATAATGAAGTCATAGTTGTTCCAAATGTAGAAGGGCTTGAAGCAAAAGAAGGTGCAAAGATACTTTATGATTTAGGTTTTTCAGTAGATGCAACAAAAAGAAAGTATTCTGCTACTATTCCTAGTGGATATATTATTAGTCAATTAAATAAAGAAGGGGAAAAACTTAAAAAAGGATATACTATTGCAATAGTTATTTCAGATGGTTCTAAGTCAATAATTGTTCCAAATGTAATTCATGATGATTTTGTAAATGGTAAAATTGAACTTGAAAATAAAAATTTAGTTTTAGGTGAAGTAAGATATGAATTTTCAGATTTACCTAAAGGAACAATAATTGATCAAGATCCACTTGCGGGTAAAGAATTAACTGCAAACAGTAAAATTAATTTAGTAGTAAGTCAAGGATTAGAAAATAATTTAGTTTTATTGCCGAATATTATTGATTTAACTTTAGATGAAGCTAGAGATAGACTTGATAAGATTAATGTAAATATTGGTAAGATTGAATATATAAGTGATGTTAATTTTGAAAATGGGAAAATTAATAAGCAGAGTATTCTTGCTGGGTCAGAAGTTGAAGAGGAAAGTAGTGTCGATATAATAATTACACAAAATGAGAATGAAGGTGAAGATGAAACTCCTGAAGAAAATACTTTAATAGAAAAAGTATTTATAATTCCATTAAATTTTACAGAAGAAAAAAATATTGTGAAAGTTGAAACAATTATTGATGAAACTTCTGAAATTGTATATGAAGAAGAACATTATAAATCTGAAGGAACAGTTAGAGTTACAGTTAAGGCAAAAGGTGATGTAACAGTGAAGTTTTATTATGGCGATAAAATGATTAGTCAGCAAAATAGAACGTTTGAATAGGGGAATAGATGATAAAAGGATTGATTTTAAAGGGGATTGGCGGACAGTATACAGTAAAAACAAAAAATGAAATTTATATTTGTGAAATTAGGGGGAGTATTAAGTATTCTGATGATAGACCAATTGTTGGTGATTTTGTTCAAGTTGAAATTATTGATGAAGAATCAAAAAAAGGTATGATAAAAAATATACTTCCTAGAAAAACAAAGCTTCATCGTCCATTAGTTTCTAATGTTAGCCAGGCAATTATTGTTTTTTCAATAAAAGATCCCGATCCACATTTGAATTTATTAGATAGATTACTAGTATTTGTTGAACATTCTGGATTAAATTCTGTAATTTGTTTTAATAAATCAGATATTGATGATTTTGATTTAATAAGTGAGTATAAGGATTTATATGAAAATGCCGGATATAAAGTGATTATTACTTCTGCTAAGGAAGATTTAGGAAAAAATGAATTAATAGAAATTTTAAAAGATGAAATAAGCGTTTTTGCTGGACCATCAGGTGTTGGTAAATCTTCACTATTAAATATGATTCAACCTAATTTAGAGTTAAGAATTGGTGAAATTAGTAAAAAAATTAGAAGAGGAAAACATACTACAAGACATACTGAATTAATTCCTTTAAATACTGGCGGTTGGGTTGTTGACACACCAGGGTTTGCTAATTTAGATATTTCATTTTTAGATAGGTCTGAAGTTGGTGATTATTTTAGAGAAATAAAAAAAGTAAGTTCATTATGTAAGTTTAAAAATTGTATGCATATTAATGAACCGAAATGTGAGGTTGTTAAGAGAGTGAAGTATAATTTGATTTCTAAAAGTAGATATAAATCGTATTTATTAATACTTAATGAAATAGAACAAAATAGGAGGTATTAAATGGTTGAGTTATCACCATCAATATTATCAGCAGATTTTGCAAATTTAGAAAGAGATATTAAAAATTTAGAAAAAGAAAATATTAAATATTTACATGTAGATGTTATGGATGGACATTTTGTTGAAAACATTACAATAGGTCCTGTTGTTGTAAATTCAATTAGAAAAAAAACGGATATGATTTTAGATGTTCATTTAATGATTGAAAATCCTAATAGATATATTGATGCGTTTTGTGATGCTGGAGCAGATATTATTACTGTTCATTATGAAGCAACTAATCATATACATGGTGTTGTACAGTCGATTAAAGGTAAAGGGGTAAAAGCAGGTGTAGCAATAAATCCTGGTACTCCAATAGATGCATTGAAGGAAATATTACCTGATCTTGATTTAGTATTAATTATGTCAGTAAATCCAGGATTTGGTGGTCAAAAGTTTATTTCTAGTGCTTTAAAGAAAATTGAATATATTAAAAAAGTGAATGAGGATCTTAATTTAGATATTATTATTGAAGTAGATGGTGGTATAAAAGCTTATAACATCAAAGAAGTAGTAGATGCTGGAGTAAATCTTGTAGTTGCGGGTTCGGCAATTTTTAATGAAGAATCAATAAAAATTAATGTAGATAATTTAAAGGTGGCATTAGATGAAGAGTAAACGATGTGCTATTTTTTTAAATGGCATTATTAAAGATTATAATTATATTAAAACTAAATTAAGAAAAAATGATTTTATTATTGCCGTTGATGGTGGAATTAATCACATTAAAGAATTATGTTTGTCTCCTAATTTAATATTAGGAGATTTTGATTCGTCAGTATTATCAGAAGCATTAAAATATAAAAATGCAGAAATAAAAAAATATAAAAAAGATAAAGATTATACTGATGGTGAAATTGCTATTAATTATGTAATTGATGAAAAATTTTTTGAGGTAGTTATTTTTGGTGCTTTAGGAAACAGAATTGATCATATGCTTTCAAATATAAATATGTT
>JAYEHA010000049.1:0-5729 GCA_034659335.1 Bacillota bacterium | reverse complement strand
TGATGACAAAAGTATTAATAATAATGATAATTTAGAAAAATTATATTCAATTCCTAATATTATTAATAAAGCTCAATTGGGATTAGGAGATAATAAAGATAGTCTTTTATATTTACTTTCGGATAAAAATCAAAAGAAAATAGCTCTTTCTATGATGGTTGAATGTATAAATCAAGCTGATAAGTATGTATTAGATATTATTGATAAAGCTGCATTATCATATGCAGTTGCAATAAATAATATTGTAATATTATTAGATTTACAATGTGTTATTATTGGTGGTTCTTTAGTTGAATTGGGTGAAAGATTTATAAATATAATTGTGGAAGTGATTAATAAAAAAAGTCCTATTGAAGTTAATGTGTTAAAAAGTGCATTAATGGAAAATGCAAGTCTTTATGGAACATATATTGTTGGGAATGAGTATTTAACTGAAAATATGATTAATTAAAGAAAAATTATTTAAGCATAAAAATAGTGACAGAGTAAATATTGTAGTATATACTTAATAAAGAAAGTTTACTAAGGCGAAATATAAATAAAATAATGACTTTTAAAAATGGTAGAAGAGTATATTAGGAGGGTAATTGTGAATATAATTATTGTAAAAACGTATGAGGAACTTAGTAAAAAAGCTGCAAATTTTATTGTGAGTCAGGTTACTTTAAATAGTGCAAGTGTATTAGGTTTTGCAACGGGAGCAACACCTATTAAAACATATGAATATATAGTTGGAAAATATAGCGAAGACGAGGTTGATTTTAAAGATATTATTAGTTTTAATTTGGATGAATATATTGGATTAGGAAAAGATGATAAACAAAGTTACAGATATTTTATGGAAAAAAATTTATTTACTAAAATTAATATTAAAGAAGATAATATTAATATTCCAAATGGGTTAGCAAAAGATATTGCTGAGGAATGCGTATCGTATGAAAAAAAGATTGAAGATGTAGGCGGCATTGATTTGCAACTCTTAGGACTTGGAAGGAATGGACATATTGGGTTTAATGAACCTGATGTGAAATTTGAAGCGCAAACACATAAAGTTATTTTAGATAAAAATACTATTGAGGCAAATTCAAGATTTTTTGATTCGTTAAGTCAAGTTCCAATAGAAGCAATTAGTATTGGAATAAAAACAATTATGATGAGTAGTAAAATTTTATTATTAGCATATGGTAAGAATAAAGCTGAAGCAGTAAAAGCTTTAGTTAGTGGTCCAATCACGCCCGCTTTACCAGCATCAATATTGCAACTTCATAGAGATGTAACTTTAATAATTGATGAAGAAGCAGGTAGTTTGTTATAAGATTATGATAAAAAGAGAAAAGTGGATAAATAACCATTTTTTTTGTTGAAAAGTATTATATAATATATTCACGAGAGAGAAATAGATTGGAAAAGGAAGGTTTTAAGAAAATGTTTAAATTAGGTGAGATACAAGAACTGCAAATTGATAGGTTTACATCTGTTGGAGTATATTTAATGGAGCATGAAGAGGAAGAAAATATAAGTGACGAAAGTGTATTATTACCAAATAAAGAAGTAAAAGATAGTATGAAAGTGGGAGATGTTGTTAAAGTTTTTTTATATAAAGATTTTATGGATAGATTAACAGCAACTATGAGAGGACCAAGAATTAAACTTGGAGAGATTAAAATGTTAGAAGTTGTAGATGTTAATGAAATTGGCGCTTTTTTAGATTGGGGTTTAGTAAAAGAATTACTTTTACCATTTGATGAGCAAAAATTTAATGTTGAAATTGGGCAAAAAATATTAGTTATGCTAAAAATTGATGAAAAGAATAGACTATATGCTACAATGAGAATATATCAAAATTTAATAGGAACATTTGATTATGAAGTCGGCGATAATGTTGTTGGGAAGGTATATCAAGTATCAAGAGATTTGGGTACTTTAGTTGCAGTTGATAATAAATATCATGGATTAATATTAAAGCATGATTTATTTAGAGAATTAGCAATTGGAGAGACAATTAATGCAAGAGTTACTAATGTTTCTGTTGATGGTAAATTAAATATTTCTCTTAAAAAGAAAATTGTAGATCAAATGGATGATGATGTTAAAGAAATTTTAGAAGCATTAGAATATAATGGTTACTTATTATATAATGATAAATCGGATGCAGAAGATATTAAAAATGAATTTAATATGAGTAAAAGAGCTTTTAAAAGAGTTATTGGAAGATTGTTAAAAATGAAAAAAATAGAAATTACTGAAGATGGAATTAAATTAATAGATTAAATTTTGGTTATAGTATATCCTTCTCCTTGATTGACAATAATTATCATTAATGTTATAATTATCATCAATGTTATAATTAAATTAAGGAATGAGAACTGATGTCAATTAGAGGTGATTTTATGAAAACTAAAAAAAGAAGAGGACGTAATCGTAGTTGTAGATATATAGAAAATTCTACTTTGCCAGAAAATTGTATTTTTCTTAATCAAGTGAGAGAGAATGAAAATGTGGAATTAAAAGAACTTTTAAATAATGGTATGTTAAAAAAGAAATTACAAGAAATGGGACTTACAAAAGGTGTTAAATTTACAGTTGTTAATAATATTAATAATGGACCAGTAGTTATTAGTATTAGAGGTACTAAACTTGCGCTTGGAATTGGAATGAGTGAGAAGATCATAGTAAGAAAGTTTGCTTAAAGGATAATAAATTAAATTTAGTTGATTTATCGGGAATATATTAAATATTCCCTTTTTTATATAATAAAAAAGTATAATAGCTAGTAAATTATGATATAATAATAAAAACGTGGTTTAGTAGATTAAAAGGTGATTAATTATGAAAACTGTTAAAGTAAATGAATTAAAACCAGGTATGATTCTAAGAGAAGCAATTTATAATGAAGAAAATTCGATTGAGTTGCTAGCTAAGGATACAATTCTAACTCAAAGACAGATTTATTTGTTAGAGAATGCAAATGTTGAAAGTATTGTTGTTAAGACTGAAAATACTGAAGAAGGAATTGATTTAGAAGAGATTAGAAAAAGTATTGAAGATGATATTGATATTGATATTGAAATCGAAGACGTTTTAGTTAGTATTGTTAATCAAAATATGAAAATCAATATTTTAACAGGTGATGGAAATAGACCTATTGATGAAAAACATGAAGCTACAATAGAAGAGACAAGAGTGATGTTTAAATCATTGATAAATAAGGATATATTAGATATTAAGAAAATTAAAGAGAATATTAAAAAAATATTGCCAGATATGATTAGAAATAATGATGTATTAATGAGATTAAATCAATTAAAAAGAAGTGATGATTATACATTTGATCATTCATTACGCGTATCTATTTTAGCTGCAAACGTTGCTAAGTGGTTAGGTTATTCTCATAGTCAAATTGAAGAAGTTGCTGAAGCTGGTTTATTATTTGATATTGGAAAGATGAAAATACCACAGTATATACTTAAAAAAGAGGGTAGTCTTACAGATGAAGAGTTTGTAATAATGAAAAAACATACTCAATTAGGGTATAGTGTTTTGCTTAGAACAAAAGGGATTTCTTCTTCAGTAAAATATGCAGCATTACAGCATCATGAAAGAATGGATGGATCAGGATATCCTTTAAGATTAAAAAGTGGTCAAATTCATGAATATGCAAAAATAGTAATGATTTGTGATATCTTTGATGCTATGATTTCGAAAAAACCCTATGGTAAAGGATTTTCAAAAATTGAAGCTGCAGAATATTTAAATTGGAATACAAGTTCTAGTTTTGATACTGAAATGGTATATATTTTAGTTAAAAATATATCAGAATATATGATAGGTAAAAAAGTTATTCTTAATACAGGTGAAGCTGGAAAAATAGTCTTTATTGATGTAAATTATCCAACTAGACCGACAATTCAAGTTGGAGATAGAATGGTTAATTTAATTAAAGATAAGAAAATTAAAATTATAAAGATAGTTGAGCCATAATATGAATTAACTATAGGTTTATCAAAAACTGAATAATAAAACTTTGACAGAGATTAGTAGCATTTAATGTGAATTACACTCTTAAGTTTAATAGGAAACTATTGCGTAAATTGGCGTTAACATTATGAGGCATTTAATTATGTAAATTAAGGTGGTACCACGATCATTTTTGTCCTTTGGAGATGATTTTTTTATTGGAAAATATTATGAATAATAATTATTTGAGAAATAGGAGGGAATTTAATGAGCGTATATGATATTTTAAAAGAAAGAGGATTTATTGAGCAAGTAACACATGAAAAAGAAGTAAAAGAAATGTTAGAAAATGAAAAGGTAAAGTTTTATATTGGTTTTGATCCAACTGCAGATAGTTTACATGTAGGCCATTTTATTCAGATAATTGTAATGAAACATATGCAAAATGCGGGGCATATTCCAATTGCATTAGTTGGTGGAGGAACAGCAAAGATTGGTGATCCTTCTGGAAAAACTGATATGAGAAAAATGCTTGAAAATAATACTTTAGATGAAAATGCAAAAGCAATTGGAAATCAAATATCAAAATATTTAGTTTTAGATGGCGAAAAAGGAATATTAGAAAATAATGCAAATTGGCTAGATAACTTAAATTATATTGATTTTTTAAGAGCCGTTGGCTCAAAGTTTTCTGTTAATAGAATGTTAGAAGCAGAGTGTTTTAAATCTAGAATGCAAAACGGATTATCTTTTTTAGAGTTTAATTATATGATTATGCAAGGTTATGATTTTTTAGAATTAAATAGAAGATATAATTGTAAATTGCAATTAGGTGGGAATGATCAGTGGTCAAATATTATTGCAGGTGCTAATTTAATTAGAAAATCTGATAGGAAATCTGCTTATGGATTAACTTTTACTCTTTTAACTACATCTGCTGGTCAAAAAATGGGTAAAACTGAAAAAGGAGCTTTATGGATTGATAAAGATAAAACTTCACCATTTGAGTTATTTCAGTATTTTAGAAATGTTAGTGATGTGGATGTAGAAAAAGTTTTAAAATTATTAACTTTTTTACCATTAGATGAAATAGAAAAATTAGTTAATGTTGAAGGCAATGAAATTAATAAGGCAAAAGAAGTATTAGCATATGAATTTACAAAAATAGTTCATGGTAAAGATGAGGCTGATAAAGCGTTAGAGGCAGCGAGAGCTTTATTTGGCGGAGGTAAAAACGAAGAAAATATTCCTTCAACAGAATTTGATTCATCTTTATTTGAAGATGATGGATATGAAATAAGAAAAATTTTAGTAGATATTGGTATCTGTTCTACATTTAGTGAAGGGAAAAGGTTAATTCAATCAGGTGGAGTATACTTAAATGATGAAAGAGTAAAAGAATTTTATTCAGCTTTATCTTTAAAGGATTTTAAAGATGGTGAAGCTATGATAAGAAAAGGTAAAAAAGTTTATCATAAAATTATAATAAAAAAATAAAAGAATAAAAAAACAAAAAACATCTATTTTAGATGTTTTTTTCATATATAATAGAATAATAAGAACTTAAATAAGAGTTTATAAAGAAGGGTATATTATGAATAAGTCTATAGTATATAATAAAAAACTTAATGCAAATGAAAAAATGATTTTACTACTTATGGATAATGCAAATGATGAGAAATTATCTAGCGAATTTTTTATTGAGCAATTAAATTGTACAAAAAAAGAATTAAAAGAAGCGTTTGATAATTTAGTGACTATGGGTTATTTAG
>JAYEHA010000048.1:0-5732 GCA_034659335.1 Bacillota bacterium | reverse complement strand
ATATGAATTTGATGAGGTTATTAATAAGGTAAAGAAAGTATTTGGAATTGTTGGGTTTGCACCTAGTATGAAAATTAAAAATTCAATTGATGAGATGAATAAAGCTGCTGAAGAACTAGTTAAAGAGACTTTAAAGAAAAACAATTATAAGACTTTTAAAGTGGAAGTTAAAAGAGCAAATAAAGGATTTGAATTTAAATCGCCAGAAATTGCTAGGAGAGTAGGCGGATATATTTATAATACATTTAAAGATTTAGAGGTTGATGTTCATAATCCGGATTTAGTAGTAAAAATTGAAGTTAGAAAAGAATCATATATTTATACTAATGAGGTTAAGGGTTGTGGTGGATTGCCATATGGTACTGGTGGTAAAAGTTTATTATTATTATCAGGAGGCATTGATAGTCCTGTAGCAGGATGGATGATGGCTAAAAGGGGGGTTGTTATTGAAGCGGTTCATTTTCATGCATACCCATTTACATCAAAACAAGCTACTGAAAAAGTTTTAAGTTTGGCACAAATAGTATCAGGTTATACAGGTTTAATAAATGTTCATTCAATAAATATTTTAGAAATTTATAAAGAAATTCAGAGCAAATGTCCTGAAAAACATTTTACAATTATTGGTAGAAGATTTATGACTATGATTGCTGAAAAAATAGCAAAAAATAATTTATGTCAATCTTTAATAACAGGTGAAAATATAGCTCAAGTTGCATCACAGACTATGGAAGGATTAAATATTACTAATAGTAGTGTGTCATTGCCAATATTTAGACCATTAATTGCTTTTGATAAGCAAGATATTATTGAAATTTCAAAAAAAATTGAGACTTATGAAACTTCTATTTTACCATTTGAAGATTGTTGTACTGTATTTTTACCAAGTAGAGTTGATGTAAGACCAAGATTGGAAGATGTTGAAAAATATGAAATATTGCTTGATAAAGATAAATTAATAGATGATGCAATCAATACAATGAAATCATATAAAATCAGAAGTGAATCAGAGATAAACTTTTAATAAATAATAAATAATAAAAAATGCTAACTATAATATTATAGTTAGCATTTTTTTATTAATCATTAATCTCTGATTCGTTTAAAAATTCTTCTAATCCTTCTTGATAATATGGAATATCTAATATTTCTGATGGTTCTATTACAGAATTATCAGGTAGTATTACGCTTAAGTTAAACATAATTTTTGTTCTAACTGGTAAGAGTAATAAATCACCATTTTTTAATGTTATTTCAAATGGATTCACAACTATACCCATTTTGTTTGGTAAATAGATAATAAATCTATCTGTTGATAAACTTTCATAATCAAAGATATTAATTGTTTCACCATGAACATTGCAAAGATCTGTTGGAACAGTAAATTCTTGATCTTGGATATATATTGGATTACCTCTATTATCTAAATGTTCTTCTGGATCATATAGACCATCAAGTCGTTTTGTAACAACTTTATTTTCAATTAGAGTTGTAGGGCAGTATTCAGTAGAAAGTAAACCAGATTCTTTACAAATTTCTACTTGAACATGAATATCATCAAGTTCAGTTGGTTGTGTTCCAGGTAAAAAATATTCGCTTTTTACGGTATTTCTAGAATCTAAATATGATAACTGTGATGGAAGTTTACCTGATTTAGTGTCAACTTTCATAGATACAATATCTGATGGTTTAGAAAAATCTTTATCTGGTAAATCTTCATGAATATTTTTCATTACATAACTCCAGAATTTTGCACTAACCACACTTCCTTGATCTAGTGGCATATTATAGTCTGTTCCAAACCATGTAACACCAACATAATAAGGAGTCATTCCAGTAAACCAAGCATCATAATTATTTGAAGTTGTACCAGTTTTACCAGAAACGGGCATTCCCGTGTTATTATCACTAATTTGTGCTTTAGATGAAACACCTCTAGTTACACCAGAACGCATCATATCTCTTATAATAAATGATACATTTTCAGAAATTACTTGTTTTTTATTTGGAACGTTATCAAGTATTATTTCACCATCTTTACCAACAACGGTAGTATATGTTATTGTATCTAGTTTAATGCCATCATTTCCAAAAGTTCCATATGCTTCAGCTAATTCTATTGGACTAATTCCATTAGTCATGCCTCCAAGTGCAACTGTTGAAAGGTTATGATCGTTAATTGATCCTTCGTCTACAATAGTAGAAATTCCAAAGTTTTTCATTGAATCGATACAAGTTTCTATTCCTAGTACATTAGCCAGTTTAGCAGTTACTACATTCATAGATTGTTCTATACCTTCTCTTAAAGTACTAATACCTCTATATTTAAATTCATATCCTCTATAATGTTCATACCAGTTTGTAGGCCATCTTACTTCTGGGTCATTTGTTAAATATGATGGTACATCATCAATAACAGATGCAGCAGTATATTGTTTGCTTGCAATTGCAGGTGTGTATACAGAAAAAGGTTTTACTGATGAGCCAGGTTGTCTTGGGTTTAAAGCTCTATTATAAATTTTTTGCCCAGTGATATTTCTTCCGCCGACTATAGCTTTAAGATATCCAGTATGATAATCAATAATAACCATAGCTGATTGTGGCTGAATGGTACCTTTTTTAGATACTATATAGTAGTCGTTATCAATATATAGTGTATCATTTGATAGTTTAAAAAAATTAGCTTCAGATTTAATGAATTCTTTTGAAATAATAACATTTCTATTATCATCATAAGCTTTAAATTCATCAGGTACTAATACGTCTCTTCCTTGAAAAGAATAAAGTTCGGAAATATTATAAGAGCCATCTGAATTTTTTGTATTTTTTTTATCATTTTCATTATATTTAAACAAATTATTTATTACAATTTGAATATTATTTAAGCTTCCATCATCATTATAGTGAGAATAAAAATCTAATTTTTTATTTCTTTTAAGCACTAAATTTCCTTCGGAATCATAGCTGAAATCATCACTATTAAGATATAATTGAGAATCGTCATTAATCAAATTTGAATACTTATATAAAACAATTTTTCTTGTATCATTTGTAATAATATTATTATTTTTATCAAAATTGACTGTTATTCTTGGAAATAAATTGTTGCTACTTAAAAATCCTAATTCATGTAGAGCTTTTTTTAAAACTATAACATCTTCATTTTTAGCACCTTTTTTTAAAGATGAAGATTTAATATCAGTAGCGGTAATAACATTTAATTCAATTAGTTTTGCTATAGTTTGCTTACCGACCATTCCATCTACTTGTAAATTATTAGTAATTTGAAAGTTTATAACAGCTTCTTTTGTAGGTTGACCATAATAATCAGTAAAAGTATTATTTGCATATGCGCTTTCTAAAGTTTTTTGCATATCGAAATCTATTGTAGAATGTATTTGTAATCCGCTTGTATATAGAAAATTAATTGCTTCAGTTTTCGTATAATCATATTTTTCTATTAAATCATTAATTACTTCTGCTTCTACCATATCTGAAAAATATGAAGAAATTTCATTACTTTTTGAAATTGTTGGATTTAATAATGCAAAAATATCTGTTTCAATTGCATTATTATATTCGCTGTCTGAAATATATCCATTATTTTTCATTAAATAAAGTACTAACTTAAAGCGTTCTTCACATTGTTTATTATAAACTATTGTATAAAGTTCATTTACTTTTGTTAAAATTCTATCACCTTTACTTAAATTTTCATTTTTAATTAAGTACATAGGCGTATATTTACTAGGACTTTTGGGAATACCAGCTAATATAGCTGATTCAACTAAATTTAGTTCGATAGCACTTTTAGAAAAATACTTTTGACTAGCTGCTTCTACTCCTTTAGAACTAGAACCTAAATAAATTGTATTTAAGTAAGCTTCAATAATTTGTTCTTTTGTTAGATATTTTTCTAATTGTATACTGTAATAAGCTTCTTTAATTTTTCTATCAATTGATCTTTCAGATCTGATTTGAAATAGGTATAAGTTTCTTGCTAATTGTTGAGTAATAGTTGATGTCCCTTGTATTCTTTTATCAGAAAATAATGAATCTGTTACTGCTCCAATCATACGAATAATATTGAAACCTGAATGTTCGAAAAAAGTTTTATCTTCAGTAGAGACATAGGTGTTAATCAAATTTTGATTCATATCAGAATATTTAATAATTGTTCTTAACCCATCTCTATTTAATTTTTCTAATTCATTACCATTACTATCTAATATAACAGAATTTTCCATAAGTAAAGTATTAATTTTTGATGGATCAATTGGTGGAAGATCTGCTAAAGCATTTTTCACTATAAATAGTGTAAAACCACCGCCAATTAGAGCTGTTACTAATATTAATATAAAGATAATCTTTAAACCAGTTATTATATTATGACTCAAAGATTTCTTTTTTTTCTTTTTTAACATAATTACCTCCATAATTGTTTGCTTTTATTCTCAAGTAATTATATCATAATAATGAAATAAAGTTAAAGAAATGAGTTATTTTAATTTATTTGTAATAAATGAGGTGAAAATATGCAAGAAAACATTGCAATATTAGTTGGAATTAATATTAATGATAGGGAAAATGAATTTGAAGAATCAATGTTTGAGTTAGAAGACTTATGTATATCATCAGGGATTAGTGAATTTTATAAAATTACACAAAATAGAAATGCTTATGATTCTAGGTTTTTGATTGGGAAAGGGAAAGTACAAGAAATAAAGGAGTTTGCTGAAAAATGTAATGCAGATTTGGTAGTCTTTAATGATGAATTGAGTGGTAGTCAAATCGCAAATATTATTGAAGAAGTTGGAATTAAAGTTATTGATAGACCAGCCTTAATATTAGATATTTTTGCAAAACGTGCGCAAACAAAATTAGCAGCTTTACAAATAGAGTTGGCACAATTGAGATATAGACTTCCACGACTTAAAGGTATAGGCGAAAATATGTCAAAACTTGGTGCAGGCATTGGAACTCGTGGACCAGGAGAACAGAAGCTTGAAATAGATAGACGAAGAATTAATGAAAGAATAGATGATATTAAACTCAAACTTAAAAAAATGAAAAGTGTTAGAGATGTTCAAAGGAAAAAAAGAGTGGGATCAAATATGCCTATTGTTTCTTTAGTTGGATATTCAAATGTTGGAAAATCTACTTTACTTAATAAATTAGTTAGAGATTTTGGAGAGGATAAGGAAGTTTATGTGGATGATATGTTATTTGCAACTTTAGATACGCATTCACGTCTTATTTCTTTGGATAGTAAAAAGAATTTCATTTTAAATGATACTGTTGGATTTGTATCAAAACTTCCACATTTTTTGATAGAAGCGTTTAAAGCTACATTAGAGGAAATCAATACGTCGGATTTAATTTTACAAATTGTAGATATTAGTTCAAGTAGCATGGAAAGAGAAATTGATATTACTAATAATGTACTTGAAGAGTTAAAGTGTAATGATATTCCTAAAATTATTGTATATAATAAAATGGATAAAGTTGTAGAAAATTTTGAAATTGATGATGCAAATATTAAAATTTCCGCTTTAAATGACATTAATATTGACAAGCTTCTTAAAAAAATTGAATCTGTAGTTTATGCAAACTTAACTAATATAATATTATTGTTTCCATTTAAAAATAGTGATTTTGCATCATATATTTTTGATAAGTATGAAGTAAATAGTAAAGAATATGTTGCTGATGGAGTAGTTATTGATGTAGAT
>JAYEHA010000047.1:0-5736 GCA_034659335.1 Bacillota bacterium | reverse complement strand
TGTATTAAATCAAGTTGTAGTTTTATTTATATTAATAATAATTGGTTATGTTATTAAAAAGCTTAAAATTGTTGAAGATAGTATGAAAAAAGATATTAGTGAATTAGTAATAAATGTTACTTTACCGGCATTTATACTTTTATCAATGACCGCTAATTTTTCTATAGAGATACTTAGTAATAGTTTGAAACTTATTGGTATTTCATTTTTTATGTATTTTATTGCAATAATACTTGGAAAATTTTTTGTAAAAGTTATAAGACTTCCTAAAGATGAAGAAAGTATTTATAGATTTATTATTATATTTTCGAATAGTGGTTTTATGGGATATCCAATTGTTAATGTGGTATTAGGACAACAAGGGGTTTTTTATACAGCAATTTTTAATTTAGCATTTACAGTTTTATTATGGACATATGGTGTATATATTATAAAAGGGCAGAGTAAAGTGAAAATGAATTTTAAAAACAGAATAAAATCGATTATTAATCCGGCATTATGCGCTGTTGTTCTTGGGTTTATATTATTTATATTTAGAATTGAATTGCCAACTTTTATAAAATCAACTTTATCAATGGTGGGTAGTGTAACTACTCCACTATCTATGATGTTAATTGGATTTATTTTGTCTGAGATAAAGTTAAAAGATATTGTGAATGGTTGGGAAGTATATTTATTAGCTTTAGTTAGATTAATTATAATGCCAGGGATTGTATTTTTAATTCTTACATTGTTAAATGTAGAAGGATATTTAATACAAATCCCAGTATTAATAGCTGCTATGCCAGCTGCTGCTAATACAGCAATTATTTCTTCAAGGTATGGAGGAAATTATAAATTAGCTTCAAAAGGTATTTTTATCACAACACTTCTATCAATTATAACAATTCCAATAATAATTAGTTTAATTAGCTAAAATATGTATTAGAAAAGCCGTCTGATTTGGTATATTAGGCGGCTTTTAGTTATTAACGTTATGTTAATTTATTGCATTTAAATTGAATTTTGCAAAATTTTTAAAAAAATTAAATTTTAAAAGATATTTTGTATCTTTATCTAAATTAATAATTGGATAACCTTTATAATAAGTTAATAAAAACTCATTATTAGAAGATATAATAAAAATATTTGAATTATTTTTTTGTTTATGTTTTTTTAAATAACTCATAAATAATTCTTTTTCAAGTGAATCATTAAATACAAATTCATCATTTAAATGAATTAATAAATTATTACTTGAATCAGTTAAAATATATTTTTTTAAAAAAAGCCATTGTTCTCCATTATCATTAATTAGTGTGTTATTTTTATTATTTAGGTTAAGGATTAATTTATTTGAATCTTTTATAAAATTATATTGATTATTTGTATTTAAACTATATAAAGGATAATTATCAATTAGTTTTTTTGAATCAGTTACTATTTTAAAATTTTGTGAATCGATAATAATACTATCATCATTAGTAAAATAGATATTATCCTGTGTATATTTAAGATCCATTGTTTCAGTGAAAATATTTGAATAATTAGTTTTAATATTTAAATTACTTTTAATAGGAGTTTTTACTTGTAGATTATCAATTAGTATTAATCCTGAATTAGAATTTGAAAAATCTGTTTCAACAAGGTATATTTTTTCAATTTTAATTGGTTTTGAAATATTATCTGGAATGTTAGTTTCAACATATTTCCAATCTTTCCAATCGATACTTCTTGCTAACGTTAAATTATGATAATTCCCATCTGAATCAGATAGTTTAACTCTTAACCAATGATTATTTGCAAGATAACCAAATACCTCTAATCCAATTTTCTTAGCAGATTCATCTATTAAAATTGGTTCGTTATATGAATAGTATGAAGCTCTAGTTTGTTCAGGATATTTTGTAAAATCATAAAAGAGTCTACCAGATTGAGTATTATCAAAAGAAGAATTAAATAAATTAAAACGTCCATTTAAATCCATTGGGTAAACAGTATTAATGCCCTTTAAAGTTTCAAAATCATCAATTATTTTAGTGTTATAATTAATCATATTAATATCAAATTGTGTACTAATATCACCATATGATAATGTTGCAATTGTATTAGTAATGTCTTTAACTAGAGTAAGTGTATCTTTATTAATAGTTATTAGTTCTTTATCTAAATCAATATTTAATAAGTCTAAATCAACTGAAATTTCATATCCATCTTTTGTAACTAATGTTGGTTTTATTGTAATTGATTCATCTTTTTTTAATGAAATATGATAATTATTAAGTTTAATTAATGAAAATTCATTGTGAATATTGATTTCCTTTTTAATAATTATATCGTTATAATTGAGAATAATATATCCCTTACCAATTTCTTTTGGATAAAAAACAGAGTCTATAAAATCACCTTTTAAAGTTGAATCAAATTCAATATTATTTATAGATATGTCCACAGGATTAAAATATTTATCAGTAGCAAGAATTTCTATATTAATAGGATTATTAATAATGCTATGATTAGTATTTAGCGTTGCTTTAATATTATTTACGGTTTCAGTTTCATAATTTGAAATTATACCTATTGCATTATAAATTCTTCTTTGAGAGCCATCTGATAAGTAATTCATAACATTTAGTTCATTTAGTCCAAATCCCCTAATAGCAAGTGTAGAAGAACCGCCACCATCAAGGTTTAATGCATAATCAGCTCCTAAATCAATCATAATGTTTGCAAGCTCATTTTCAGTAACTCCTGGAATAAAGCTCTTTCTACCTTCAACAGTTGTCATAATAATATGTTTCCTATCTTTTGTGTATCCTATAGCAGTTCTAGGATGTTCTCCTTTTATTTCTAAACTGAATTCAGAATTTATCTGACCATCTTTAACTATAATTGAACCTCCACCAATAATAGATTTAATAACTTCTATAACTTGTGGGCTATTAATAGTAACTGTATCGCCTACTTTTAAATTAGAAATATTTATATTTTTGCTGTCTGGAATTACTAGAACAAAGGTATTGTCAAGAATTTCAACTGGGCTCATATTATATCTGATATCGCTTATTTTATTATTTGATATAACAATTTCAGTGACAGTTGTTTTAGAATTGTTCCCGATTGAAAATTTATTATATTGTTTATCAATTAAAATCGTATTATTAAGATGGGTATAATCTTTGTTTTTATAGTCAATTATAATATCAAGTTTTTTTGTTTTAGCTATTAAATTAAATTTTTCTAAATTTGATATAAATGGTGTGTTAATATTTGTAATGCCAAAAACATTAAAACTATTATCAGAAGTACCATTATAGATTAAATCACCATTATTAATAACTGGACCAATTGCAGTATTTTCGTTTGGATTAAAAAAATCGCCATTGATTGCACCAATAATATTATTGGTTTTTTCACATAAATTAGTTAGTGTTTTAGGAACTTTTAAGTTTTCATTATTAAAAAGTGGTGCAATTTCAGTTTTATTATCTGAAATATCAATTATTAAGCTTTTTACTATTATCCATTTATTATTAGTTAATTGTTTTTTTTCAATATATTTTATACTTGGTGTTAAAGTTTCAGTTATAATATCTTCATTTAAAGTGTTACTAAATGAAAATGGAATCAAAAAAATAGAAAAAACTAAAAAAATGATGAAAAATTTACTACTACTCTTCATATTATCACCTCTTCAGTATTATATATTATTAATATGTCAAATTAATTACAGTTGTATTAAAATAAACTAAAAGTTGTCATTGTAATAAATGTCACTAATATTCCAGCAATAATATCTCCTAGTAATATTGCAAAGAAAGCTTTTTTAAAATCAAGATTTGTTAAAGTTGCAGCTAAAGAACCTGTCCATATACCGGTGCCTGGAAGAGGAATAGCAACAAATAAAACTAAAGAAATTAGTGAAAATGTTTTTACATTATTAATTCTTTTTAATGTTCGGTGCGTTAGTTTATCAATTTTTTTTCTAAAAAACGAATAATTTCTAATCTTTTTAAAAACTGGATTAAGGAATATTAATAAAAAAGGAACGGGCATCATACTACCTATTAAAGAAATAATTAATGTCTTTATAGGATCAATATTAAGTAAATGACCAATTGGAATTGCGCCACGAAGCTCTATTATTGGAAGAGCAGAAATAATTAAAATTTGTAATTCTTTTGAAAAAATATGAAGATGTTTTAAAAATTCAATTGTTTCCATATAATTCCTCCTATTAAACTCAAGGTTAATTATAACTTATATAGTATCTTTTTACAAGACGAACGTTTTTTAAAAAAAGTGTTTTAATGTTTAGAAAATTTGGTATAATAAAGTGTAAGTTGTTTATTGGATAAAGGAGGAAATATGAGTTATTTTGAAAAAGTTTTTAAGTTAGAAGAGTTTAATACAAATGTTAAGACAGAAATGTTAGCTGGTTTAACAACGTTTATGACGATGGCATATATTCTAGCTGTTAATCCGTTTATGTTGTCTGAAACTGGCATGGATATAGGTGCAGTATTTACTGCTACAGCTCTTGCATCTTTAGTTGGTACATTAGTTATGGCATTTTATGCGAATTTACCATTTGCTTTAGCCCCAGGAATGGGTCTTAATGCATTCTTTGTATATACGGTTGTTTTTCAAATGGGATATTCATGGCAATTTGCGTTAACGGCAGTATTATTAGAAGGAATTATTTTTATTATTTTAACGATTTTTAATGTTAGAGAAGCAATTATTAATTGTATTCCAACAAATGTAAAAAAAGCAATATCAGTTGGAATTGGACTTTTCATTGCTTTTATTGGATTTACTAATGCTGGACTTATTATTCAAGGACAAGGTGTGCCTTTAATGTTAGGTGATCTTACATCGCCTCAATCTATAGTAGCAGTATTTGGTTTGATTTTAATTGGCATCTTATTATCTAAAAATGTAAAAGGTGCATTATTTTTTGGAATAGTTGGTGCTACTATTGTAGCTATACCACTAGGTGTTACTTCTATACCAAGTTTAGATGCTTTCTCTGGAGTACCTAGTTTAAAGCCAATTTTGTTTCAATTTGAATTTGATAAAATTTTTACTATTGATATGCTTATTGTATTATTTACATTTTTATTTGTAGATATGTTTGATACTGTTGGTACATTAATTGGTGTATCGGAAAAAGCGGGAATGATAGATGAAAATGGTAAAATTCCAAGAGTTAAGGAAGCTTTAATGGCAGATGCAATTGCTACTACTTTTGGAGCTATGGTAGGAACTTCTACGGTTACAACATATGTAGAATCGGCATCAGGTGTATCTGAAGGTGGTAGAACTGGACTTACTGCATTAACTACTGCATTTTTATTTTTCTTAGCATTATTTTTTGCTCCAATATTTTTAATGATACCTGGTTCAGCAACTGCACCTGCATTAATTATTGTGGGATTATTTATGATGTCGCCTATTAAGAGTATAGATTTTGAAGATTATACAGAAGCTATACCGGCATTTTTAACAATTATTCTTATGCCTTTATCGTATTCTATTTCAGATGGTATAATTTTTGGAATGCTTTCATATGTTATTTTAAAAGTATTAAGTGGAAGACAAAAAGAAGTTCCAGCTATAACTTATGTTATTGCATTTTTATTTATTATAAAAATTTTGTTTGTATAAGGAATTTAGTTTCTTTTACTATTTAAGCTTTGTTTTTTAACTTATTAGAAGGTAAGAATTGTAAATTATTAATAATGAATTTATTAT
>JAYEHA010000046.1:0-5753 GCA_034659335.1 Bacillota bacterium | reverse complement strand
ATAGCTTCTTTATACATTTTATACCGTCTATAATTAAGAACAGTTTCGTTTCTTTTTTCTTCTATTCTTATACTACTTTATTAATTTATAAAAATCAAATGTTTTTAATTTTTAACCACATGTTCCGTTACCTATTAATGCTAATATCTTATCTAATTCTTCCTTATTTTTAAACGTAATCCCAATAAGATTAAAATGTGCAATTATATTTTCAAATTCTAATCCTTCACGACATTCCGATACAATATTTTGACATATTATCGGATTGCTTTTCTAGTACATAATATGGTTTATCTTTTTTTCTTCGACATCTTTTTTTAAATTCATTAAACATCATAATCGTTTCATGGACAAAATGCTTTTTATAATAATAAACATAATCTCTACTCATATCTGCATCAAAATATTCTGAAAAATGTATAATCTTAAAACAATTAAACTGGTGGTTAATACATGAAAACACTATTTAAACTTATTAGAGGTTGGACTAAAATACTCTTACAACTTTATCAAGAGTAAATAAAGAATAAAAAACAAAAAAACTAGAGCTGATACTGCATTTCGTCAACTTTAGGTTATTTTATCTAAAATTTATCCGAATTGGAAAAAAGTACAAAAAATTGTAATGCCAGCAGCTGTAATAAAATAGCCGGTAATTGTCAAGAAACTTGTTATTTTTATTGTTTTACTATATCATATATATGAATTAAAAACGGTGAAAAGGAGTAATTATGAACTTAGGAATAACATTTGAAG
This sequence comes from Bacillota bacterium, assembly GCA_034659335.1. GTDB lineage: Bacteria > Bacillota > Clostridia > Peptostreptococcales > Acidaminobacteraceae > HSG29. Next base: position 4,997 of record JAYEHA010000046.1, on the reverse strand, counting down.
AAAAAATATTAGAAAGAATTAGTCTTAATCAATATATCGGTTTTATAAAAGATAACAAAATTTCATTTTTAGAATTTGCCCCTGATTTCAAAAAATATTCATTTGATTTTTATAAAGAGATATTTAATAAAATTAAAAATACTAATATTCAAATAGCAATTCATCTTCCACATTTTATTGATGAATCACTTGATATTAGTAATTATTCAAAAGATAAAGAAAAATATTTTTCTCAATTTTATAATAAATTAAATAATTTATATGATTTAAATGATAATAAAATCACTTTAGTTTTTCATGGTGCAAAATATGAAACAATTACAAAAAAAGAAGCTCTTTTAAAAACGGAATCGTTTATAAAATTTAGTTTAAATTATTTTAATGAAATGAATTATTTGATTAATATGTCAATTGAAACTTTAAATATTAATCATCATAAAGTAGTTGGTGATACTAGAAATGATTTAATAAATATTGTTAATAAGTTTAATAATAAATCACTTGGTATTTGCTTTGATATAACTCATGATTATTTAAACTTAAAAGCTATAATTACTCCTAATATAGATTTTCTTAACTTAGTTAATCATACTCACATTCACGGTTTTAATATGAACAGTTGCCATTTACCAATACATAATAATAAAATGCTTTTTAGCACTATTACTCTTCTTAAAAAAAATGATTATCCAATTAATATTGAATTACTCATTTGTGATAACTATTTAAAGGAACTCAAAGAAGATATTGATTTAATTCAGTCGTTATAATTAAATATATTAAGTTGTTCATCAGCTTTATCATCTATATTAGTTACAGATATACCAATTAATCTAACATTTTTTGCAATTTCAATATCATCAAATATCTTTTTCATAACCTGTATATAATCATCTTTATTAAATAAATAATGTAAAGCTGTAAAACTTCGAGTTATTACAGTAAAATCGTTAAATTTTATTTTTATTGATAATGTCTTTGCAACTTTATTTTTTCTATTTAATCCATCATATATACTTTCCATCATATCAAGTAGTATTAAATATAATTTTTCTCTATTACGAGTATCTTTTCTTAATGTAGTTTCAGTTCCATAAGATTTATTTTTAACCTCTTCTTTAAGAGAACGAGTGTCTATTCCACGTATCCTATAATAAATATCTTCTCCAACATTTCCTAAAAAAGATTTTAAATTATTTTTTGAATAACTCAATAAATCTCTAACATAAAAAATCCCTAAACTATTAAGTTTTTTAGTAGATACTTTACCAATTCCATGAATTTCTCCAACTTTAAGTGGTTTAAGTATTTCAGGTATCATATCTTCTGTAATCTCTTTTATTCCATTTGGTTTATTCCAATCACTAGCTATCTTTGCTAAAAACTTATTATACGATATTCCAACTGAAATTGTTATTCCAACTTCATTATAAACTCTACTTTTAATAAGTTTAGCAATATACATTGGACTTTGATATAAATCAGTAATTTCAATGTATGCTTCGTCAATTGATACTCTTTGAACTTGATCTGTTATAGACAAAATGATGTTAAAAACTTGATTAGAAATTTCTGAATATCTTTCCATCCTTGGATGAATAAATATTCCATTAGGACATTTTTTCTTTGCAATAAAACCCGCCATAGCAGAATGTACTCCAAATTCTCTCGCCTTATAATTACAAGTTGAAACAACACCTCTATCACTTTTACCACCAACGATAACAGGTTTTCCAATTAAATCTTTATTATCTAGCTCTTCTACAGATGCAAAAAAAGCATCTAAATCTACATGAAGTATTTTTCTCATATAATCCTCTTATCTATTTAATATCTATTTCACTATCTGAATTGCCTTTTATTTCTACAACTAATTTATGCGGAAGACAAACTAAAACATCGCCAACTTCACTAATTTCTCCATCGTGAACACAAATTTGATTATAACAATCAGATTCAATTATTTTTACAACATTTTTATTGATTTCAATAATATTTATTCCATATTGAGTTTCAATAGGTATAACAACTTTTCCATCAACAGGTAAATCTCTTTTAACTAAAATTTCATTATCCACTTTAATTATTAAATATTTACTGTTATAATCAATAGTGTCATATGTTAAATAAAAACTTAAAGAAATACTAGATATTATGAAAAATATAATTAAAAATATATCAGCTTTTTTCATATTCAACTCCAAACTCATTATTACAAGGAGGCAATAATGAAAAATTTATTAATTTATATATTAATAATAACCGTTTTACTAACCGGTTGTCAAAAACAAAATGATTTTATCGAAAGTAATAATTTAAAACTTGGTACTATAGTCTCAATTAAAATATTTAACTATAATAACACATCTATTTTTAAAGATATTTACTCAATTTTAGATAATATAGAAAATAAAATGAGTATAAATATAGAAAATAATGAAATTAGTATTATTAATAGTTTATCAAAAGATCAATTTTTACCTATTTCACCAGAAACAAATGAAGTTATTGAAAAAGGAATTTATTATTCAAATCTTTCAAACGGAAATTTTGATATAACTATCGAACCTTTAGTTAGCTTATGGGCAATTGGTACTGAAAATGAGAATATACCAGATATTAGTTTAATCAATGAAACAATTAAATTAATTGATTATAATTCGCTTAATCTTACTAATAATACATTATCATTTGATAAAGATAATATGAAAATAGATTTAGGCGGGATTGCAAAAGGCTATGCTGCTGATGAAATCACAAAATTTTTATTAAGTAAAAACATTAATAAGGCACTAATAAATTTAGGCGGAAATATTTACGCTTTAGGATCAAATCAAGAAAATAAACCTTGGAAAGTTGGAATTAAAAATCCATTTTCAGATAAATCAGATATTATTGGATATGTTAATGTAATTAATAAATCTGTTGTAACTTCTGGAGTTTATGAACGTTATTTTATTAAAGATAATATAAGATATCATCATATTCTTAGCCCATTTACTGGATATCCTTATGATAATGATATTTCTGGTGTTACTATTATTACTGATAAATCAATAGATGGTGATGCATTATCAACTATAGCCTTTTCGTATGGAATTAAAGAGGGATTAGATTTTATTAATAATATAGAAAATACTGAAGCTATTTTTATTTCTAATGATAAATCAATTTATTTATCAAATAATCTAGATTATTTTGTTCTTTCAAATAATTCATTTACTGTAAAATAATATTATATCTAAGGAGTGAAATTTTATGAAAAAACAATCATTTTTACTACTACTATTATCGTTTTTTTTATTATTATTTATTTTAACAGCTTGTAGTAATAGCAAAGAAAATTCAGTAGTTGTCTATACTTCTGTTGACAGAAATTATTCAGAACCAATTTTTAAGTCATTTGAAAAAGAAACTGGTATAAAAGTTCTTGCAGTTTATGACGTTGAAGCTACTAAAACAACAGGCCTTGTTAATAGACTTATTAATGAAAAAGAAAATCCAAAAGGAGATGTTTTTTGGAATGGTGAAATTATTCAGACTATAAAATTAAAAGATAATAATATACTTGAAGTTTATAAATCTAAAAATAACACTACACTTTTAGATAAATATATTGATCCAGATGGCTACTATACATCATTTGGAGGGAGATTAAAGGTATTTATTGTAAATACAGATATCTTAAAAAAATCAAATTATCCAAGATCTATTTATGATGTTATTTCTGATAAAAATGATTTATCAAAAGTTGCAATTCCTAAGCCTCTATTTGGAACTACAGCTACATATGCTGCTGCTCTTTATTCTAAACTTGGAATAGATAATGCTCATAACTTTTTTTTAAAAGCTTCAAATTCTAAATTAAATATTGTAGATGGTAACTCTCAAGTAAAAAACTTAGTTTCTAGTGGGAAAATTGTTTATGGCTTAACTGATTCTGATGATGCTCTATCAGCTATAAAAAAGGGATTACCAGTTGAAATTGTTTTTCCAGATCAAAATGAGGATATGATTGGTACATTATTAATTCCCAATAGTGTTGCACTTATAAAAAATAGCCCAAATAAAACAAATGGCGAAATTTTTATTGATTATCTTCTTGAAATTAATACACTCAATAATCTAATTGATTCTGGTTGGTGTCAAGTTTCGTTAAGAAATATAAAAGTAAGTAATTCTTTTGATATTTCAAAAATTAAATTAATTGATATCTCTTTTGAAGAAATTTATAATGTTTTTAATGATTCATCTTCTGATATGGCCGATTTATTTATTAAATAACATTTTTTATGGGGGTTTTATGAATATTATTAAAAAAAATCATATAGCTTTTTTATCTATATCCATTATATTAGTTTTACTTTTTATTCCATTAATATCGTTAATTTTTAATGTTTTAAAATCTAATAATGAAATTAAACTTACTTCTATTATTAGTAATAGACGCCTATTTGTCATATTTAAAACAATATCTTTTTCTGCTTTAGTTTCAATTTTAGCAACATTTACTGGATTGTTTTTAGCAACATATACCTATTTAAATAAAAAGAAATTATTCTATCTATTTATTTTTTTAATTATGTTTATTTCAGTACCACCCTATATATATGCGCTAAGTTTTATTGAATTTTTTAGTTTTTTTAATAACCCCGTAATTTCTGGACTAGGTATAAGTATATTAGTTCAAACAGTTTACTATATACCCTTCGCTTCTCTTTTATTTTATATTCACATTAAAGGTATCCATAAATCATATTTTGATGAAACAAATCTTCATCTTTCTACAATAAAATCTTCATTTATTACTATAAAAGAATTATCTTTTGCAGCATTTTCTCTTATTTTTTTAATGATTTTATTATTATCAATTAACAATTATGCGATTCCTTCAATTTTTGCATTTAATACATATCCAATAGAAATTATGTCTGTTTTTTCAAATAGCAATAATTTACTTACTACTACATTAATAACTTTACCTTTTTTATTTTTTT
>JAYEHA010000045.1:0-5816 GCA_034659335.1 Bacillota bacterium | reverse complement strand
CTCTTATATCAAAATATCCTGTTTTTCGTCTTCCGAATATAAAATATTCTTTGTTTTCGTACATAACTTTATCAAACAATCTAAAATCTTTAACTTCAAATGGTGCTTGATTTAACTTCTTTTTATGCCCTCTTAAATGGTTTGCTTTGTGTATTTGTCTGTTTTGGCATCTAACCTTTTTATAATAAAACCAATTTTCAAGAGGTTTAGCTAAAGGATTGCCACTTATACATCTAGCATCTATTCTATGTGCTTTTTCTAAGTTATTTGTTATTCTAGTATTTTTAGTTATATAACCATATATTATTTCAACATTATTGTATAATTCGAATAATCTTTTGTGTAATGTAGACCTCATTATACCCATAAATGTCGCATGATTAAACTTTTTATCACGTTTAATTTTTAAATCTATTTTACCTTTATGGTAATCGTTATGACAGGTATTGCAAAGAGTTACTAAATTACTTGGACTATCTCCACCTGTTTGCCTTGACTCTATATGATGAACATTTAATATCTTATCTTTTGATTTTCCTTTACAATGTTGACATTGATGGTTATCTCTAAATAATACATATTCTCTAATATTCCAAAAGCCTAATTGGTCACCCTTGTTGATATTCTATTCCTTGTATTTCAGAATTTTTAATTTTCTGAATATCAAATTGTGCTGTTTCAACTATAAGTTTTGTAATTGACAAAATCTGATAGACTTTATCAATTATAGTTAAATGTGTTTGAATTTTATGTTCAATACTTGGTGCTAACCAGTCTTTATTTTTAGAAGAAACTCTATTATCAAATCTAGGTTTTCTATATCTTAATCGATTTCTTCTAGTTCTTCTATTTTGTCTTTTAATGGCTAACTTCTTAACTACATCATTTCTCAACTCTAATTCTGCGGAGTAGAGTTCTTGTTCTTTTGTTGTTGCTGATAATCCAATCATTTTACTACCTGCGTCTACACCTAATGTGATATCTTGAGTATAATTGGTAGTATTATAGTTTAGTTGGATTGTAAAAGGAATTCTTTTAACAACTTTTGCTTTTCCTTTTTAACTAATTTAATAGTAAAACTGACTTACGTCAGTAAATAGTCTTTGCCAATGTTATCTCACAGTTTATGTTTTAGCAACACCGCTCACAACTCTTAAAGCTTTTAATCACTAAACGTAGAGTACGGAACTAGACTAAATATTCCGTAGTACCTATACATTTGTAAGTAACGTAGTCGCACTAAGACTTAGGCTAATCAACTAGAGCTTTTACAAGCTCGCGACTTCAGTCGTAAGTAGTTGACATTCATTTTGCAGCTCTTTTAATTTTTAAAATTTTTTTGATTTTTTATCATTTATAAAAACAGCCCCAATTATTGAAATTAAAATTACTGATACAATGAAACTAAAGCTAGGATTTAACAGATTGAACTTTTGAATTAGTAAATTTAAAATCCCTGCTGAAACTGATAACACAATCGCCTTATTGTGCTTTTTCCACGAAGGAATAATAAGAGCTATGAACAATGCATATAATGCAATGCCTAAACTACTAACTATAATGACTGGAATAAACATACCAGTTAAATAACCAGTTAATGTACCTAATATCCATGAGAAATAACAAAAAACTTGAAAACTTAATAAATATTTATAACTTTTCAAATCTTTTTTCATACTTAACACAGAAAATGTTTCATCAGTAAGTAAAAACCCTATAATAGGATAATATTTTTTATCAATTTTAGTTAGCTTCATTTTCATTGAAGCACTCATAACTAAATGCCTAAAATTCATTAAAAAAGTGGCAAATATAATACTCAATAATCCTATTTGAGAATTAATCATACTAACTGCCATAAATTGGCTAGCGCCAGCATATATAAAAATTGACATAAAAACCCCATTAAAAACATCTACTCCTGATGTTTTCGCTAATATTCCAAAAGTTATAGCTATTGGAAAATAACCTAACATAACTGGTATAGCATCTGTAAATCCTTTTTTTATCATTTAATGCCCCTTTAATAAACTTTTTTTAATACATAACCAATTTGATTTAAAGATTCCTCAATCTTTTTAATATGGTCATGTCCACTTGTTTCACATGTAACTTCTAAATGAACATTCATAAATCTATCAGCATTTTTAAATTGATTATGATCTAATCCTATAACATTCGCATTTAATTTAGTAAGTACTCCAGCAATTTTTAGTAATTCGCCCGGTTTATCTGGAAGCTGAACACAAAAACAAAACAATCTTCCTCTAGAAACTAAACCCTTATTTATCATAGTTGAAACTGTTACAACATCAATATTCCCCCCGCTAAGTACACATACCACTTTCTTATTCCAAACATTAAGCTTTTTAAGAGCTGCAAATGGTAAACTGCCAGCATTTTCTGATACTATTTTATGTTTTTCTAAAAGTAATAAAAAAGCTTCCATAATTTCCCTATCACTTACTGTAATAATTTCATCGACATAATTACGAATAATATCAAAAGTTATTACTCCTGGTTTCTTAACAGCAACTCCATCAGCTATAGTATCTACAAAAGATAGATTTACTAGTTCATTTCTTCTTACTGATTCTTTCATCGCCATGGCACCTTCAGGCTCTACTCCTACAATCTTTATATTTGGATTAATTTCCTTTGCAGCTAAAGCTATACCACTAATAAGACCGCCACCACCGACAGGAACTAATATATAATCCGTTTCTTTAAGTTCTTCTAATATTTCTAAACTAATCGTTCCTTGTCCTTCAATAACATCTAAGTCATCAAATGGATGGACAAACACATAGTTATTCTCTTTTTGAAGCCTTGATGCTTCTTCATAAGCTTCATCATAACAATCACCATATAAAACTACATTTGCACCATAATTCTTAGTTGCTTCTATTTTAATTATAGGAGTTGTCTTAGGCATAACAATTGTTGCATTAACACCTAGTTTAGTTGCTGCATATGCAACACCCTGCGCATGATTACCTGCTGATGATGCTATAACACCTCTTAATCTTTCATCATTAGAAAGTTTTGAAATTTTATTATATGCACCCCTAATCTTAAAAGCTCCTGTAAGTTGCAAATTTTCAGGCTTAATATATACATCATTACCAGATTCACTACTAAAAACTTCACTATAAATTAACTTAGTTTCTTTAATAGTACCACCCAAATTTTTTAATGCATCTGAAAAATTAATACTATCATAATTGTTTTCTTCCATTTTTAAAGCCACTTGATTCATAATAACCCCTCCATTCAATTCTATATTTTTATTTAATATTATTTAAACAAAAACAAAAAAACCGTCCTTATATAAAGGACGGATATTATCCGCTATACCACCTTAATTGCATAGTCTCTCATTCAGCTCCAACAAGCCTTAAGCACTTTAACGATGCTAACCGGAAATTCTTACTAAGTTTCAGAATTTCAACTCAAGAGTGATTGAAATTTATGTTTTTTATCAACTCCCACCAAATGCTGACTCTCTTTAAAAAAACGTATAAAATTTCTTCTCTATCAATATTTTTAATATTTTTAATATTCTAACAAATTAAAACTAAAATTGCAAGTTTTTTTAATAAATAATTTTTAATAGGCAAATTGCAAATTTAATTATACTAAAATTTCTATTGCTTCCTTTTAAAGTTATTAACTTTTATATAGCGATACAATGAGGATAAGGATACTTCTGATTCTTTTATATTTTCCCGCACTAACTTCAGTTAGCACTTCTAAAATACTATTCAATTCTTTCAGGTATTTCATATTCATACCCATTAAGCTCTACAGTTACTGTTTCCATCCGTTGCTCTTCAACAGGTCGATCGTGTCTTCCTGTTTTCGTTTCTGCAATTTCATTGACAACTTTCATGCCTTCAATTACTTTTCCAAATGCTGCGTATTGTCCATCTAAATGTGGACTATCTTTATGAATAATAAAAAACTGAGAACTAGCTGAATCAGGGTGTTGACTTCTTGCCATTGATATTACACCTGCTTCATGCTTTAGGTTATTTTCAAAACCATTTGAAGCAAATTCACCTTTAATTTGACCATGTCCACTCGACCCCATACCTGTACCATCTGGACATCCACCTTGAATCATAAATCCAGGGATAACTCTATGAAAAATCAAACCATCATAAAACCCATCTTCAATTAAAAAAATAAAATTATTTACTGTATTTGATGCAATCTCTGGATATAATTCAACTACAATTGTTTTTCCATCTTCCATCTGAAAAGTCACTATAGGATTATTCTCTAATTTTATTTTTTCTTCAACATCATTATTCTTACTCTCATTTTGTGTAGCACAACCACTTATTACTAACACTAACATTAGTAATACAATTAATACTTTTTTCATTATTTTCTCCTTTATTTTTACCATTTTTTCATTTCATTTCTAGCAATTTTATAGTAACTAACAAACGCAATTATCGTTGAAATTACAACAGAAAACATTAAAATATTGTTTGCTATATCACTTATATTAAAAGTAATTACTATAATTGATACATAAAATAAAACTGTAGATGCTTTACCATATTTATTAGCTGGAATTACAATTTTTTTCTTAGCGAAATAAAATCTAGCTCCACCATAAATCATAAATAATTCTTTAGTTAAAATAATAATTAAAATAAATACTGGTATATAACCAGATATAGTAAAAACTATTATTACACTCATTAACATTAATTTATCTGCAAACGGATCTAAAACAGCACCTAAATCAATGACCATATCGTATTTCCTAGCAATATACCCATCTAATAAATCTGTTATTCCAGCGATTATAAACACAATAAGTGCTACCCACTTACTAACTAAAAAAAAGAAATTACAAAAATTGGAACTAGTATAATTCTAATTATTGTTAAGATGTTTGGAATATTCATACTACCTCCTATTATTTTTTTATCAAACCTTTTATTTTATAAAACCCACTAATTGACTTTTCTTTTAAAACACTTCCAGTTTTCACTAAAAATTTTTGTGGTAAATTCTTTAGAAATTCATATCTTTTCTTGCGCGCTTCTTTACGAGCATTCTTTTTAATTTCTTTAAAATTAATTTCTTTTCCATCAATAGTATATTTAAAATAATTTTTAAAACAGTATCCATTATACGTAATAAAAAAATAATTGCTTGAAGCTTGAATTATTGGACTAATTGAATTCGTTAAAATACTTACATATGGTACATTTTCAACTACCTTCCCCGAATTATTATCATTAAAACCCTCGAGTATTTCTTCAACAATATCTTCCATAACTTCATCATACTCTTCGATAGCACCAGTTATAGTACCTGCAAAAAATACTTTAATATATAAATTAAAAATTTCTTTAAATTCATATCTTAATCCTATTTGATTAGATAATTCATGTAACATTTTTGAATTTGCAAATACTACTGCCAATCCATCAATTAATGAATTTGGCGATAAAATAACAGTTGTAGTAACTGCTAACGCATATCTATTTATTATCTGATCAAACTTTAAAAATTTCTTATCAATATACTCAATAATAATATCTTTTGATAAATCAAAATCCTTATTTTTATAAGCAATTTTTAATTTTTCATTATCATCCATTATTTTAATATAATATTTTGATAATTTTTTTATGGTTTTAATATCACCGTTATTCATATCAGTTATAAGTGCAATTGATGGTTTTTTAGTAAATCCAATTATTGGAACAATCACATAATAAAAAAATAAACCCACAAGTATAACATACAGGCTATATTTAATATAAATATTATCCATACTTACATTATTT
>JAYEHA010000044.1:0-5854 GCA_034659335.1 Bacillota bacterium | reverse complement strand
AAGAGAAAATATTTAGTAGGAGAGTTAATAATTATGGATTTAAAGAAGCTGAAAAAATTATAGCTATTCCAGGTCAAAGTGAGCATCAAACAGGGCTTGCATTTGATGTTACATGTGAGTCAATGTCATATGGATTGGGTAAAGCATTTGAAAATACTGATGAATTTAAGTGGTTAGTTAATAATTGTTATAAATATGGTTTTATTTTAAGATATAGAAAAGGTAAAGAGGATATTACTAAATATGTTTACGAGCCTTGGCATTATAGATATATTGGAGATGTTGAAGTTGCAAAAGAGATTATGGATAATGAAATTGTATTAGAAGAGTATTTTCAAAAATAGAGGTGAAAGACGTGAAAGATGTGTTTAAAAGGCTATCGGTTAAAAATAAGCTTATTGTTAGTATTTTTTTAGGTTGTTTAATACCATTTTTAATAGGTGGTATTTATATTAAAAAGGTTACAGAAAATCATCTTTATTACACTAGTATTGAAAGCACAAATCAATTATTAGAGCAAGTTTCTAAGCGTGTGGATGATTCAATTATTATAACGATGAAAGAGCAAGTAAATATGATGACAAAAGATGTAAGAATGATAAATATAGATGAAAATATTACTAATTATACTAATTATTCTTCTGATAATTTTAAAGCAAATAGTTCTGAATGCGAACAAAACATTATGGATTATTTTGGAACTTTAAAGGAGACACATGAATTTGTAAATTTTGTATTTTTAGGAACATCAACTGGAGCGTATATTGAATATCCTAAATTTTTACCGAAAGATGATTATGATCCGCGGGTTAGACCTTGGTATAAAAATACAATTGAGTCTGATGAAATATTAATATCAGAACCATATATTACAAAGGTTACTAATGAAATGGTAATTAGCTTAACTAAGGCATTTAAAGGTGTGAATAATATAGATGCTGTTATTGGAATATCGGTTAAATTAAATGATTTAATGGAAAGTATTAATAATTTAAAAATTGGAGAGTCAGGATATATTATTGCACTTGATAGTAATGATAAAATTTTGGTTAGTCCTAAAAATAATAATTGGATTTTAAAAACTCCTAAAGAGTTGAAATTAGAAGAACTTAATTATTTTAATGTTGAAAATGGAGAATCTTTTGAGGGGAAAATTGATGGGGTAGAAAAAGTTTTTAATGTTTATATTTCACCTTATAGTAATTGGAAATATATTTCTGTAGTTGATAAAAATGAAATTTTTAATCAATCAAAAGATTTAGTTAATATTTTATTTTATTTGTATTTACTAATTTTAATTATAGTTATTTTGATTATTATTATTATTGCAAATTATATTACTGAACCAATTTTAACTATTTCAAATGAAATGAATAAAATTGCCAATTTTAATTTTGATTCTTATGAAAGTGAAAAAATCGAAAAATATATTTCACATGAAGATGAAATTGGAGTCATTTCTAAATCTCTTAATAGTATGTATTTAAGTTTCTCAGAACTTAATGATAATTTATATCAGATGAATAAAGAAATACAGCTTATTGATATTGAAAAGAAAGCGGATTATAAATTGACTTTATCAAAAGGAAATCTTTTTAGTTATATAGCTGTTTCTATTAATAATTTAATTGAAAAAATTCAAGATTATTTACATCAAATTACTGAAAATAATGAATTGCTAAAAATAACAGAAGAGGAGCTTATAGCTCAACTTGGTGAAATTAGTTCTCAAAAAGAATATATTAAATTTCTTGCTGATCATGATTCATTAACTGAACTTCCAAATAGAAGAAAGTTTAGAGAAAAATTAGAATATGTCTTATTAAAAAAATATAGGGGTATTGTTATTTTATTAGATTTAGATAATTTTAAATCTATAAATGATACTTTAGGTCATATTTTTGGTGATGGTGTTTTAAAAGAATTTTCTAAAAGATTAAAAAGTATTTCAAGAGATGATATTTTTGTATCACGTTTTGGTGGAGATGAATTTTTAATTTTAGCAAGTTGTAAAGATGAGGAAAGAACTAGAGATTTTATTTTTTATTTACATCAAGTTTTAGATAAAAAAATTATAATTGATAATGTTGAAATTGAGATAAAGTTTAGTATGGGAGTTACGTTTTTTCCAGATGATAGTACTAATATAAATCAACTTATAATGAATGCTGATTTAGCTTTATATTCTGTAAAAGAACGAAATAAAAATGATTATGCTATTTTTAGTGAAGATATGGGAAGTCAAATAAAAGAAAGTACAATTATCGAACATATTCTTTCTGAAGCAATAGAAAACGATGGCTTTAAAATGGTTTATCAACCTCAAATTAATCTTGTTACAGGTGAAATTATTGCGTATGAGGCATTATTAAGATTGAAGAATCATAATATTTCACCGGGTAAGTTTATTGAAGTTGCTGAAAAAACCGGATTAATTATTAAAATTGGTAGAATTGTTACAAGAATGGTAGTTAAACAAATTAGTATATGGAAAAAAAGGGGATATCCAATTAAACCTGTTGCTATTAATTTTTCTGCTATTCAAATAAACGATAAAAGTTATTTTGAATTTCTTTCTGAAACATTAAAAGTATATAATGTTGAAGCAAGTTTTATTGAAATTGAAATTACAGAAAATGTTTTTTTAGGCAATAAAGAATTAACTTTAGAATTTATTAATAAACTTAAAAGTATAAATATAAAAATTTCGATTGATGATTTTGGAACGGGATATTCATCGCTTAGTTATTTAACTTTTTTACCAGTAGATAAAGTTAAATTTGATCGTTCGCTAAATTTAGAATTATTAAAAAATAAAAGTACGGAAGTTATTCAAAGTTTAATTTCAGTTATGCATAGTTTAGATTTAGAAGTTATTGCAGAGGGGATTGAAGAATATGAACATGTAAAAAAATTAAAAACAGAAAATTGTGATGTTATTCAAGGATATTATTTTTCTAAACCACTAGAAGTAGAGGATGTTGAAAAAACTTTTTATACTAATTATTTAGATAGTATATAAAGTGGTATATAGAGAGGTGGGAAATGGAAAATAAAAGAAGTAAAGTTTTATTAGCTTTAATACTTGCTCCTATTTTTTGGAGTACAGGTGGAATATTAATAAAACTAGTAGATTGGAATCCTGTTGCAATAGCAGGAACTAGAAGTGGAATTTCTGCTATAATTATATATTTCTATATTGTTATATTTAAAAAAAATGTTGATAGAAGTAAATTATTAAGTAAAGATAAGTATAAGTGGATAGGTGCAGTTTTTTATGCTTCAACTGTTATATTATTTGTTGTAGCTAATAAAATAACTACAGCAGCAAATGTTATTTTTTTGCAATATACAGCTCCAGTTTGGGTTGCTTTGTTTTCTGGTTGGATACTTAAAGAAAAAGTAAGAAGACTTGATTGGTTAGTAATATTTTTTGTTATGATTGGTATGGTTTTATTTTTTGTTGGAGATTTAGAAGTAGGACAAATGATTGGTAATGTTCTTGGAGTTTTTAGCGGTGTAGGATTTGCAAGTGTTATTATTTTAATGAAAATGCAAGAAAAATCTGAAGCGATTGAGATTGTGTTTTTAGGTAATCTTATGACTTTATTGTTTAGTACTCCATTTCTTTTTTTATCTGTGCCAGATATGAAAAGTATTATTGGACTTATTTTATTGGGTGTTTTTCAATTAGGATTTGCATATATTTTGTTTTCTGAAGCAATTAAAAAAGTATCTGCTATAGAAGCAATACTTATTCCTACTATAGAACCAATTCTTAATCCAATTTGGGTTTTTATATTTATTGGAGAAAAACCCGGTAAATTTGCTATTTTAGGAGGTATTATTGTAATTTCATCTATTTTATTTAGATCAATAATTGCAAGTGTAAAAAGTAAAAGTTGATATTTAGTAGTAATGTTTTTATCAGATATATAGACCAGCTAGAAATAGTCAAGTAAATTATTAAAAAAAGTTTTAAGGAAAAATAAGTATCAAAAGTAGCGCATTTGAAAACACGAACGTTTATTGAAATTTAGCTAAAATTAAGCAGTTTTTTTATTAAGTATAGTCTTTGATTCTAAAAACATTCTTTGATGAATTTTAGGATTTCTAACGATATATGGTTTCTGATTTTTCAAGACAGAAAAAATATATCTTAGGAGTTTATTCATAATTGCAACTAAACGGACTTTTTTCTTTTTACTTTTCAGATTCTTGTGATAGTAATCATATAACACTTGATTCATCGGTACTTTATTTCTGGTTTTTCGGACAGAAGCTAATGCAATCGCATATAATGCTCTACGGCCTATTGCAGTGCCCCGTTTAGACATTTTATTTCTATCTCCAACAAAGTTTCCAGATTGATTAACACCTGGATCAACACCGAAAAAAGCGACTAATTGAGATGGTTTAGAGAAATTATCAATAGTACCCATTTCAGTAAGTAAAGTTATAGCAGATATATCGCCAAGACCTTTAAAACTTTTCAAAAGTTGAAGATTAGTTTTAAATGTTTCGCTAAATGTTGCGTTATCAATATAAGATAAAATATCTTTGAATAAGTTATCAATCTGATTAAAATAAAAGTCATAACTTTCAATAAATCTTTTAACTTTAGCTCCAAACAACGCTGTATTTACACCGATTTGGTTAGCGCTAACGGCAATGTCAAAGATTGTATTATATTTTGTAGCAGCCCATTTTGCCCCTTTTCTAGAAGTTTTTTTAAGTAAGTTAATCACTTCTAATTTAGGAGCGTTAAAAAAATCATCAGGCGTTGGATACATTTTTATAAATGACAGAGCTGATTTACCAGTGTTATTGGAAAAAGCCTTGTTAAATCCAGGATAATGGATATATAAGTTATTTGAAAAAGTTTTTTTCAAATTAGCTTTTAAATCAATAATCTTATAGTACTCGCGAACTAGAAATTTAAGATGTAAGAATTCTTCAGAAGTATAAGAAGAAACCTTGATATCATCAAATTTACAGAGTCTTGCAATTGAAAGCGAATCAAATTTATCATTTTTTACTTTCCTTATATTAGAATTCTTGTTAGAATTAGTTATCAAAGGATTAATCACGTTAATGTCAATCTTTTGATTTATAAGGTAGTGAAAAAGAGTTAAATGATAAATTCCAGTGGATTCGCAAAATACTTTGGATTTTACGTTAAACTCTTTTTCAATTTTTTGAATAAGAGTAAGAAGTTTAGTGAATCCATCAAGAGAATGTATAATTTTAACATTCTTTATATAAATATCTCCGTTAGGTTTTAAAGCTGTAACAACGGAGAAGTTAGCAGCAACATCAATACCAACAACAGGTAAGTGATAATAGTTAGCCATAAAAGGGCTCCTTTCAAAATAGTATAAAAAGTATAATTGGTGAGTCAACTAACCTTGTAAGTGACACGAATAATTCTCTTAAGCTAATGATCAAAGAGAAATTCAACCAGCTAAATCAAAGAATCTCACTATTATGCAAGCTATGTTACGAATATAAACTCTGTTAGAGTCATTCAAGGAGGGATCGCATAATCTTTTTATGAGATAACTATAATATAAAAGTTAAAAATTGTGAAGTGGTTGAACTTGTTTTTGATCATTAACAATTAAATTAAATAGATTGGAATGTTCGTAATTAATTTGCTTACTATTTCTAATCTAATTATACAAGGAGGAGATGAATTTGCAATTGTTTTAACAGAAACTTCTAAGAAAGAAAGTGAAATGATAATTAATAGAATTAATGAAAAGCTTAATAAAATTAGTCCTAATTTCGAATATAAAATAGGAGTTTCTATGGGAGTTGCTACTGAGAAAGGGGAGAAAGGTTCTTTAGAAAT
>JAYEHA010000043.1:0-5864 GCA_034659335.1 Bacillota bacterium | reverse complement strand
CCCAAAGTTTCTTTCATAATATACTCTCTATATAAATCAATAGCATTATCAAATTTTTCTTCAGTATTATAATAAATATTAATATTATCCATCATATCAAAATCTTTATCTTTTCTGATTTGTTGAATTCTAGACACAAATTCTCTTGCATATCCTTCATCAATCAATTCATTAGATAAATTAGTATCTAAAATAATAAATATATTATTTTCAATTCTAACAGTAAATCCTTCTTTAGCATCCATTCTAATATCAACATAATCTAATTTCACATCAAATAATTCATCATCCAAACTAAGAGTTACTACTTCTCCATTATTTAATTTATCTGCATATATTGATGCATCTAATTTAGATAATTCTTTACTAAATAAACCAACTTTTTTACCCAAAATAGGTCCAACAACTTTAAAATTTGGTTTTATTTCATAATTCATATATTTACCTAAATTTAAAACAAATTCAACTTCCTTAACATTTAATTCTTCTTTAATTAATGGTATTAAATCTTCAATTAAATCTTTTTTATTACCATCAACAATTACTTTTGAAATAGGTTGTCTTACTTTAATCTTAACAGCTTCTCTAGATGCTCTTCCAAGAGTAACAAGATTTCTAACATAATCCATTTCTTCTTCAATTTCATTATTAATATGTTCATTATTAGCTTGAGGATAATTCTCTAAATGAACAGATTTTTTATTAGTCAATTTATCATATATTTCCTCTGCAATATATGGTGCAAATGGCGCTGATAATTTTACTATTGCTAATAAAACTTCATAAGTAGTTTGATAAACAGCTTTTTTATCATCATTCAATTCAGATTGCCAAAATCTTCTTCTAGATCTTCTAATATACCAATTTGATAAATCTTCATCAACAAATTTTTGAATTACTCTAACAGCTTTTGTCAAATCATAAACTTCTAATTCCATATTTGCAACTTTAATAGTATTATTAAGTTTAGATATAATCCATTTGTCTAACTTCGAACGTTTTTCATATGGAACATTAAAAGTATCAACGTCAATTTGATCAGTATTGGCATATAATGAGAAAAAATTATAAACATTTTGCAATGTTTTAAAGAATTTTGAATTAACTTCTCTTAATCCTTCTACATCAAATTTCGTTGGAGTCCATGCCGGAGAAACATAATACATATACCATCTAACAGCATCTGCACCATATTCATCAAATAATTCCAGTGCATCTAATGTATTCCCTTTAGATTTAGACATTTTCTTTCCTTCACTATCAAGAATAAGGTCATTAACTAAAACATTTTTATATGGAGATTTTCCCATAACAAATGAACTAATAGCTAATAATGAATAAAACCAACCTCTAGTTTGATCTATTCCTTCACAAATGAAATCAGCTGGAAAATACTCATTAAAATCATCTTTATGCTCAAATGGATAATGCATTTGTGCAAATGGCATTGCTCCACTATCAAACCAACAATCTATTACTTCAGGTACTCTATTCATAGTTGAACCACATGACTCACATTTCAAATGAACATCGTCCACTTCTGGTCTGTGTAGCTCTATTGTTTCATCAATATCTTCAATAGCTAATTTAATTAAATCTGCTCGTGATCCAATCGACTTAATCTCTCCACATTTTTCACATCTCCAGATATTTAATGGTGTACCCCAATATCTAGTTCTTGAAATTGCCCAATCATTTAAGTTTTCTAACCAATTACCAAATCTTTTTTCACCTACATAACCTGGGAACCAATTAACACCATTATTATTTTCAATTAATAAATCTTTAATTTTTGTCATTTCAATATACCAACTTGGTTTAGCATAATAAATAAGTGGTGTTTTACATCTCCAACAATGAGGATAATTATGTGCAACTTTTTGTTTTTTATGAAGTTTGTTATTATGATATAACCAATCAATTATTTCTAATTCTAAATCTTTATCAGTAACAAATCTCCCCTTCCAAGGAGTTTTTGTATATTTACCATCTTCATCTACAGGTTTTAAAACAGGAGTTTTATATTTTCTACCTAAATTATAATCATCTTCCCCAAATGCAGGTGCAGTATGCACAATTCCAGTACCATCTTCTATAGTTACATAATCTCCTAAAGTTACAAATAACGCATTTGCATCATCTTCTATTTTAACAAATGGCATAAGCTGTTCATACTTAACATACTCAAACTCTTTACCCTTATGCTCACTGATAATTTCAAAATCACCATTAATAACTTCTTTTGCTAAATCCTTTTGAACAATAAGAATCTCATCATTATATTTAACTTTAATATAAGTTTCATTAGGATGCATTGTTAAAACTACATTAGCAGCTAAAGTCCATGGTGTTGTTGTCCAAACTAAAAAATACTCATCAGCATCTAATCTTTTAAACTTCACATATACTGTATTGCTTTTAATTTCTTGATATCCTTGTGCCACTTCATGAGATGCTAAACCTGTTCCACATCTTGGACAATATGGTAATATCTTATGCCCTTCATAAATATAACCCTCTTCGTAAAATTTATTTAATATCCACCAAACACTTTCAATATAATCATTATCAAGTGTAATATAAGGATCATCTAAATCTATCAAATACGCCATTCTAGTTGTTTGTTCACGCCATGCTGCTTCATATTCAAACACAGAACTTTTACACTCAGTACAAAAATTATCAATGCCAAGATCTTCGATATCCCCTTTACTTTTTAAATTAAGTTTTTTTTCAACTTCAATTTCAACAGGAAGTCCATGTGTATCCCATCCTGCCTTTCTTTTAACTTGATAACCTTTCATAGTCTTATATCGACATACTGCATCTTTTAAAGCTCTTGCAATTACATGATGGATGCCCGGTTTACCATTAGCAGTAGGAGGCCCATCA
The DNA here is from genome assembly GCA_034659335.1 of Bacillota bacterium. GTDB lineage: Bacteria > Bacillota > Clostridia > Peptostreptococcales > Acidaminobacteraceae > HSG29. The sequence continues at coordinate 2,972 of JAYEHA010000043.1, read as the reverse complement.
TAAAAAACAAAAGATTCATTTCCCTCACGAAATTTAATACTTAAATCTAATAAATCAATTTCATCCCAATAATTTCTAATTGTTTCTTCTCTTTCTTTAATAGAACTCTTATTAATACTTTCATATTTTTCCATATTTCACCTCATATTATTTTATACACAAAAAAACCTAGACTTATTTGCCTAGGGACGTTCTGACACGCGGTACCACCCGAGTTGTTACAATATGTAACCTCTTAATTAGTTTTTATCGCAAACAATACGATACTATTTACTAGTATTTCAATAGTATTACTCAAGGTGATTTTTCAAATAATCAATATATTAGTTCACAGAAACCACTAACTCTCTTTAAAATCAATTAATTTACTTTTCCTTTCAATGTAGATATATACTAATCTGAATTATATATTATATCTCCATATTAGTCAATACCAATTGAATTATTTAATTGCAATTGTGCCTGAATTAACGAATCCATTTTTACCCTATAAAGATTCATATTCTTTTTAACATTTTTTAATTCTCGTTCTGCATCAATTATATCATTATTTGCTCTATCAATAATTTTTTTAGAATTAATTTCACTTTCGTGGATGATTAGTTTAGCCTTCTGCTGAGCATTTTCAACAATATCATGAGAAGTCTCTTTTGCCACAATTAAAGCTTCTGTAATATTTTTTTCAATTCTATTAAATTTTAATAACTCATCTTCTAAACGTACTATTTCTTTATCTTTTAATTCAATTATCTTTAATAAATTTTCAATATCATTAGAAAGTTTATATAAAAACTCATCAACTTCTATTTTTTTATAGCCAATTGCCTGATTTGCAAATTCTTTTTCTTCTATTTCAAATGGGCTAATCATATTTCACCTCTCTATATAATTTTTTTAATTGAAACTCTTAACTTATCTTTTTTTGAAATACCATTAAATTTATACAAGATAATTCTACCTTCACCTCGAACAGATATTAAATCACCTTCATTCAATTTTAAATGTGGGTTATCTACTAATTTATGATTAACTTTTACAATTTCACTATTAACTTTTTTCTTTGCGGTAACTCTGTCAATATTAAAACCTTTTGAGATTATTGTATCTAATCGATTACTACTAATTGTAACATTGATTATATTATATTTAGCTTCACAATATTTCACTTCTTTAAAAGAAATTTCTTTTATAAATATAGTAGTATTTCTAACTTTCCTAAAATTCAATAATAAAAATTCTAATATCGATTTTTTGATAATAATATGACAAAAACTATCATGGACATAAATATCTCCAATAGTATCTCTCTTTATACCTAATGCCATTAAACTTCCTAGAACATCTCGATGATCAATATTAGAAAATTTTTCTGAAAAATTAATCTCAATTGGAATTATTGGTAATTCCACATCCTCAAACTCTTCATAATACGGCTTTATCATTACAATTTTTCTTTCTGCACTTTCTATCCCACCATAATATTTAATTGTAAAATCATCACTAATATAATAATCATTTATTAATATATAAACACTTGGCGGTAAAAAATTAGTATATTCTTTAAAATAATATTTTACACCTTGTTCAATAATACTTATAGTTTTTATTAAACCAATCTTATCTTCTTTAATCATTTTTGAATTACTAATTAAACTTTCCTTTGAATAAAATTTCATTTATAACCCAAGTAAAAAATTTAAAATAAAACTTAAAGTTAAAAGTGCCATTATTGGAGAAAAATCTAACATTCCGCCAATACCAATTTTTTCTTGAAGTTGGCGAAAAGGTGATAATATAGGCTCTGTTAATTGATAAACCAAATCAATAATCTGATTACGTCTCCCTCGCGCAACCCATGAAAGAACAACACGTGCGAATATCAAAAAATTTATTACTTGAAAAAAATATATTGCTGTAACTTTAAAAATAGACATATATTATTACTCCTTAATTCCAACTAAACATTCCTTTAGCTTCCAATTCTTCTTTAATATCACCAGTAACATCAATATTATTTGGTGCCAACAAAAAAATACCTGCATCAATTTTAATCATATGACCTTGAAGTGCACATAAAGCACCTGAACAAAAATTAAAAACTTTATTTGTAATACCATCTTCTAACTTTGAAAGATTTAATATAACAGGTTTGTTTTCTAATAAATGTTGAACAATTTTTTCGCTTTCTTCAAAATTTTCTGGGCTATGAATTACTACTCTCATTCTATTTCTTGAAATATCATAAACTTTTTTAGGTTTAACTGCAGTTTCATAATCTTTATTTACATCTTTCTCTGTAACAAACTCATTTGTTTCCATATTATCTTCAACATGATCTACACCCATAAAATATTTAATTTTATTGCTAAATTTTTCTCCCATAATATCCTCCTTAAGAATAATCACGCGCTCCAAATATTGCACTCCCAATTCTTACCATATTTGATCCTTCTTCAATAGCAACAATATAATCATTAGTCATACCCATTGAAAGATAGTTCATTTCTACATTTTTATAGCTTTTTTCTTTTAACAATTCGAATAATTGCTTCATTTTTTTAAAATCTTTTCTAGCTTCTTCAGGATTAGAATAAAATGGTGCCATATTCATTAATCCCATTATTTTAATGTTTTGAAACTCTTGAAGTTTATCTAAAAAATTATAAACATTATTTTCTGAAATCCCAAATTTCACTTTTTCATCTGCAATATTCACTTGAATCAAACACTCAATTACTATATCGTACTTTTCAGCATATTTATTTAGCTCTTTCGCTAATTTTACACTATCAAGCGAATGAACTAAAGAAACTTTATCAATAATATATTTTACCTTATTTCTCTGAAGATGTCCAATCATATGCCACTTAACTTGATCACCATAAGTATTAAATTTTTCTTTAATTTCTTGCGGCCTATTTTCACCAACCTCTTCAATATCCAAATCAATACAAGTTTGAATCAACTCTTTT
>JAYEHA010000042.1:0-5879 GCA_034659335.1 Bacillota bacterium | reverse complement strand
CTAAATATATCTTATAAAGAAGAATTAACTAAAGACAAGGCACTATTCTTTTTAAACAGACCACTTAGAGTATGTGGAGTAGTTAAAAACCAAGGAGAACCAGGAGGAGGACCCTTTGTAGTAGATAATGGAGAATATAGTGATCTACAAATATGTGAAAAAACAGAAATAGACCTAAATAATAAAAATCAACTAGAAAAACTAAATAACTCAGAGTTTTTTAATCCAGTAGATATAGTTTGCTTTGTTAAAGACTATAAGGGTGATAAATACAACTTACTAGAATATATAAACAAAGAAAGATACTTTATTAGTCAAAAAACATATAAGGGTAAAGATATAAAAGCATTAGAACATCCAGGACTTTGGAATGGAGCAATGAGTAACTGGAATACATTATTTGTTGAAGTACCTTTAACAACATTTAATCCAGTAAAGAGAGTAAATGATCTACTAAGTGACTTACGTAGAAGTAAAAGCTAGTTGAACATTATATTTTAAAAAAAGGAATTAGATATTAAAATAGACTCTTAAATAATATTAGGATAGAAGGCAATGAGTAGATATGATGATATAAATCAAAACTTATTATATTATTATAAAAATAGTTATAAAAGTAAATATATAGTTTAATCAAGAAAATTATTTTTAAATAAGACGGAATAAAATGAAAAATATTAGTAACAGGCAGTTAGGTTATATTTAATCACATACAGTAGTAGAACTACTAAATAATAACCATGACGTAGTAATAGTAGATAACTATAACTTATCCAGAAGGGAGTGAGATTGTAATGACTTTAGCTGATCAGTTTAGAGAAGAAGGTTTAGAAAAAGGCTTAGAAAAGGGGCTATTAAAAGGCATGGAATTGGGCATAAAAGAAGGAGCAAAGAAAAATGCTTTAAAAGTTGCACGGAAACTTTTAAAATTAAATATGCCTGTAGATCAGGTTGTTGAAACTACAGACTTGACAAAAAAGAAGTAGAAGAAATTAAAGAAGAAATCAATAATTGATTCATCTTTAGTTTTCTTAATAAAACTAATGTAATTCGGAGTATTAAACCAAACCCTTCCAAGCGTTACCTTTTCATTTGATTTATCAATCATTTAGTTCTAAAATTATTTTAATTTAGGCAATTCTTTTCAAATTGCAACGTGTCACAGTTCGGTTTTTTTAAATTTACAATTATTTGCTTAGTTATCCACAGAATTAACGCTATTTTCATTTAAAATTGATAGCCATTTCATTTTGGGGAAACTTAAATTAGTTTATTCATTGCCTTTAGCTCTTTTTTGTAATAAAATTAATTTAACAGATATTATCTAAAAAAAGGGTGGTGTTATGAGAGTTTATAAAAAAATAGTGTTTTTAATAATAATGAGTCTATTGGTTTTGAATTCTATTCAGTTCGCTGTAGATGATATACAAGAAACAGCTTATGGAGATACACGCATTGAATACAGAACTGATTGGTTAAAGGAAAATAGTTTTTCTGGGAGTTTCAGTATTACACAAGAAGAAGGTTATTTAGTAATTAAACCAACTTTTAGTGTTGTGACATCAGACACTGATACAACAGATGAAAACAGCTATTCAGTACAAGATTTACTAGAACAAGGTTCTTTAAATACATCAGATTACTGGGCATCTTATATTCAAATAGGATGTAATGGAAAACCTCTTGGTTACTCGGCAGATATGATAGAAAATGGTGTAATTTATTTACCCCTTGAAACAGCAAAAAGTTATATAGAAGCAGGTGAGTCCACGCTAGAGGTATATTATTACCATAGAGTACCACATAAAGGTGGGATGGCTGTTGTGGTCTCTCAAATAGTATGGGGAAACACAACTTATGAAATAAAAGAAACTCAAGAAGTAGAGTCAGTAAAAAAAGAAGATACAGAAAATACACCTAAAATAAACGAATCTGCATCAAATAATGACATCTTCAAAATCATCACTAATCCAAACAATCCAAGCTTTAAAAATGATTTTGATGATATATTTTTAAGAAATTATATAATTAATGGTACCGTTTATATTCAGAAATATGGGACAAATAAAAAAATTCAAATCACAGAAGAAAATAAAGGTAACATTGGTATAAAACCAGGGGATAAAGTATTTACAAAAGATAATGGTTCCATCACCCTATATGGCAAGACTGGTGGAATCTATTCTCAGGGAAATAACACAGTTATGAACTTTACTGCGTCTTCTTATTTAAGTGAGGATGAAGAAAAAACTTATTTGGGTATGTTAGAAAATGGAAAAATGAGTTATCTAACCAATGATAGTTTATCAGATGAAATTGTAGATAACTTGATGGGAAAGAATAATACTTATAAACGTGTGATTTATTCTGTTGCAAGTTTTTTTAAAAAAGAAAATAATGATAGTTATAATGTTGTAGCCGGGGCAAGAAGTGCTTACACGATGGAAGTTACAGAAAATGGTATTGCAGTAGAATTGATTGATGGACAGGTGGATTTAGAGATTTTAGAAACAGGCGAAAAGGTTTCTTTAGAATCAGGTGAAAAAGTAGTAATGTCAGAATCAGGTGAATTTAGATCAATTGAAACTTTTGACACAGTTGAAGTTTTAAATGAAATTTCTAATGATGTTGGATTTGAGATTGAGTTAAAAGAAAGATCTTCGGGGAGTTTATTAATAATAATAGGGGTATTAATATTTGCCATAATTATTTTGATTGTAAAAAAAATAAAGAAACGTAAAAGAGTAAAGAAAGAATACAATCAGGATATTCAAAGGGCTTCCCATGTACCAAAACCACAGACAACTAAAAAGCCTCTTTTAACTCAAGAATGCTTAAATTGTGGTGCCCTAATTACTGAAGATATGAAATTTTGTGGCAGTTGTGGCACAAAAATAGAAAGAAAAAAACAAATACAGAAACGTTTCTGTCCTAGTTGCGGTAATCCGATTAACCCGGAAGATCGTTTTTGTGGTAGTTGTGGAGAAGCTATTAAATAGTTGAATTATCAAATTTCTTGAAGAAAAATAAATAACATATAAATTCATTAGTTTAGGAAAGAGGTTTTTATGGTTAAGAAAATTCTATTGTTTTTTATTAGTAGTTTATTACTGTTTCAAGGGTTAGTATTCTCAGAAGACGTTATTAAAGAAAAAGAACATGCATCGTCTATTTTAAATGGTGAAATAGTAGAATTTATAATTGACTCTGAGAATCTAATTTTCGTTTTTCAACCAACGAATGATGGGACTTATAAATTAAGTTGGATAACTGAACCCATTGATACAAATGAAAGTTTTATTAAGAAAACCTATGATATAAAAATCGACATCTATGATAGTAATGATGTTTTACTTGCGACAAATGCCGGTAGTAAGAATGATGTGTATGATAACAGTGAACATTCAGGTGAAGATATCGCTATTGGGCAAGGTGCTACACAAGGCGATGATTTGTGGTATTACAAATCATTGGAAGTTAATCTAGAGAAAAATAAGAATTACTATATAAAAGCTGAACTAGTTGGTACTTCTAACGATTGGCTAGAGGAGGATGAAGGCGAAGGGTACTTTGTAAGAGATGATCAAGGAAATTTAATTGAAGTTTCATCAGAGGAACTTATATTAAAAGTAAAAGGAACGTTAACCGTTGAAAAAATAGAATTAGGAAATAATAACGAAGCTTTACCTAAAGAGCAATCAGATGATTCCATGAGTATAAGTGTTATAATTATTAGGTTTTTACTTGCTATAATTATATTCATCGTAGTGCTAGGAAAAATTAAAGATAAGTTTTTAAAAGACGAAAAAGAAGGTGAGATAATAAAAGAAAGTAGTTTTGTTTATTGTCAGTTTTGTGGTAAGAAAAATCAAAAGAAAGATAACTTTTGTAATTTTTGTGGACAACCACTAAAGTAAGTTAAAAAGCAATGACTTTAAATTAAATAAATTTAAAGTCATTGCTTTTTTAATGCCCCATAGCACTGGTACGAATAGTAAAATAGTATTCTCTATTGTCTAATTCATAAAATTCATAGAAAACATTTCCATCATTACTCATTTCGAAACTATCGTCATTTAAGTTTAAATCCATGGCATTAATAATTGATTCTGATGCCTCAATTGTTGAATCGCTAGTGGATAGGATTAGAAAGATTGCTATAGGTTTTAATTCATTATTCAAGAATTTTTCATTTAATGCGTTAGTGCTATTTAGATAGACAGTTCCTATTTTATCATTTGAATATAAATCAACTGTAATACTAAAAATATCAGAATATTGATATACTAGTTTATTCTCTTCTGATTCAAATTGATTAGTATCTATTTTAATACCTTTGGTACCATTCACAGACTCAATATTTTCAAACAATTGTTCTTTTGTAAGATTATTTAATATAGGTTCAAAATCAGGGTTGCCTACGATATTAGGATCATAGTTAGGCAAACTAAAGAAAAAAACAACTAATAGTAAAGAGATTACTAAAAGAAAAATAATTCTTTTTCTCATTAATCAATCACCTACTTTTTCTAACTGGACAGATACTAAAACTTTATTATTTTCATTTGGTAAATAGATCTCACCTTCTAAGACTTGATCTTCTGTATAAATTAAAAATTGATCAGTATCTTCTTCTAAAAACTCTAAAGTTTTATTTTTATAACGCACATGATAAAAGTGATCTTGATTATTGTCAACTTCAAAATATCCGTAAGTATAGCCATTGAAAGTCTTACTGCCCTTATAGATTTTGAAAGTAATAGGTGTCTTATAAGCAGTGGTTTCCCAAGTGCCAGTGATGATTTCTGTAAATTCACTGTCACCAGAATAAAGAATCGCAGTACCAATACTAATGCCAATCAATAGTAAAACAACTAAACCGATACCAATTAGTAAAATTTTAAAAAACTTTTTCATAGTTCATGCCTCCTTAAAATTCGATTAGAAAGAATTACTTCTCTAAAATAATTATTTCTTTTAAAAGCTTCTTTAGTATTCTTTAGGATGCTGCGTTTCTTTATAATCTTTTTTATAGGCTTCATAACTTTGTGGGTGATAAGGTACATTATGATAGCTTGCTCTGATTTCTCTTATAAGCTCCTTGCCTTCGTAGGTATTATAGGATTTTCCAGAAAAGTAAGCTTCAATAAATCTATTCAGTAGTTCAATAATAGAGCCTTCTCTAGATTCGTGGTTTAAGTTAGCCCCATGTTTAAAGAGGCGGCTTATATTTTCAATTTGTTGGTTTTTAACTGCTACGAGAATAGGTGTAAGACTATAACGATTATCAGGAATGTCTAAAGAAATCTTATGATTAAGAAGAGTTTCTAAATAACGATAATCTGATTTTTGTGCAGCATACCAAAGAGGTGTTTCGCTGTAAATGTTTTTATGATTTAAAGAAGCGCCTAAAGAAATCAGTTGAGTAAATATATCAAATTGACCCCTTCGAATAGCATAGAAAATTGCTGTATCACCATGATGATCTTTCTTATCAATCTCAATGTTTTTCTCTAAGAGTTGATTGGCTAAGCCAGTAAAATTATAGATTAAACATTTCATTAATAAAGTAACACCATTTTTATCTGCATAATCATAAACCCGTATATTAATTTGTTGTTCAATCAGTTTACGTTCTTTTAATTGCTCTTCTTTTACTTTCTTATTCCAAGCTTTTAAAAAACGGTAAATACCATAAATTATTAAGGTGAAAAATAGAATAATAAGATAATTCATAGAACCTCCTTTGAGAGAAATACACTCTCAGAACAAACCAAGAGTTTAAACTTCAACATCTTTATTTTTTCATTTATTCTAATCCTCCACCATTTTATTATGGTGGTTTTTATTTTTTTGCATCTTTATTCATTTAACCTTTC
>JAYEHA010000041.1:0-5917 GCA_034659335.1 Bacillota bacterium | reverse complement strand
TAATAATATCTGAATCTTTTTCTTCTAATTCTTTTAAATATCCATAACTTTCGACTGTTCTATGTCGAACCTTATTATTTTCATTTCGATAACCTTCAACTAAATAAACTTTTTTTCCAGAAATTTTGTATAAAAAGCGCCTAAATTTTAGTCTTTAGACGCATTTTTATGATTTTAAAGTGTCAAACTCAGGTAAAATAAACTGCCTTGAAGAATAGTCGTATATAATTTAAAGAGAATTAAATATTAAAAGTTACTATTTCTAGTGGATCAGAAAAACCGTACTTTATAAATTTTATAAAATAGATAAAGATATCACCTAGGTTTCATTTGAAAATATATCTAAAATAGAATTATAATATCTTTTCTAATTTCTAATTGTTATTTTTAAACTTTGTACACACTAATATCTTTAGCAAATTCTTTAGTTACTTCTTTAAAATCTTTAATCTTTTCTGTTAAATTTTGTATTTCTTCTGTATAACTTGATACACTTGCACTTACTTCTTCACTAGAAGCAGAATTTTCTTCAGCAATAGCAGCTAATGACTCGATATTTTCAAATACTTTTGAAATTGCTACTGTTTCAGATTCAAGTTTTTCGGCTGTTTGAATCATCTTTTCTGAAATACCAATCATTTTATTATTTGATTTACTTGAATTATTAACAACTTCTTCTAATTTAATATTTTCTTTTTCAAGAACATTATATTGATTATCAATATTACTTACAAGATCACTAATATCAATATCAAATATATCTAATTCATTACTTATTTTATCTACAGCATTATGACTTTCTTCAGCAAGTTTTCGAACTTCATCTGCCACAACAGCAAAACCTCTACCACTTTCTCCCGCTCTAGCTGCTTCAATCGACGCATTTAATGCAAGCAAATTTGTCTGTTCAGCTATACTAGATACTATATTTACAATACTTGTTATATCTTTTGCTTTTTCACTTAAAGAATAACCTTTACTTTTAACATTTTCAAATTGAACAAGTACATTTTTTATTTGATTTGCAGTTATTTTAACTTCTTCAAAATTATTTTTTATCTCAGTTAAAGTATCTACAAGTTCAATTTTATTTTCTTGTTCTTTATAAGCTACATTTTCAAGTGATTTTACATTATCATTTAAAATACTTACTGACTCTTCAGTATCTTCAGCTTGCGCAGTAGCTGCAAATGCCAACTGATTAACTACATCGGCAATTTCATCTGAAGTATATCCCATAGTAGTTGATATATTAGATAGGCCATCTCCAAATGTATTCATATCATCTACCATTGATTTATAATTCATAAAATCTTCAACCATTTTTCTTCTATACTCATTTACTATTTCAAAATATTCATCATAAATATCGTTAGTTGAAACTTGATATTTACTTACATAATCATTTTTCTTTAAATTCTCCATATCTTTAAACATTAAATTTAAAGGTTTATTCATAAGAGTAGAAGCAATCGTTGCTGATATAACACCATTTAATATCATAGCATATGCTTCAAATTCTAACGGAAGCATTTTTACAGGAAAAGTAAAGAGTCCAATGAGTACAGCAGTTAAAATTCCAACTTTAATATTAATATTCTTAATAAAACCAAACGAAAATAATTTATTTAAAGGATATTTCTTAATTTTAAATATTTCATATTCAAAAGTTAATTTTAATTTTAATTCGCCATCTTTTCTGTGTATTTCTTCAACTTTAATATTTTCTCCATAGTGCTCCATTACTCCATCAATTAAGCCTAAAAAATAGCCATAAAGATTTCTTTTAGATTTATAAGTAAAATAACTTTCAGTACTACTTATAGGTTCCATATCTAAAATTGGTGGTTTTGAATTTTGAATTTTTTTCATTACCACAATATGCAATTCATTCATACCACTCAAAAAATTAAAAGCATTTTCTCTATTAAAAAAACTTCCATATGAGTTATAAAATGATTTTACATTATCAGTTCCAACGATTTTCCATAACTCTTGATATTCCATATCTAACTTTTCGGCTAACGTTTTTATTAAAGTAATTGGCTTTTTATCCTCAATATCCTCTAAAGGATTAAATACTTTATCAAACGGAATTTCAGCAAAATCCATTGCTTCTCTAACATCCCCTTCAGGATATAATCTCTTCAAAGTGCTAATCCATGTTGATACTACAGTTCCTTTCATAACGCCTCCTCATATTCAAATTATATTTATTTATATCTCTATCTATATCTAAATTGCTTAACTATTCGATACAAACACTAAATACCCTATTATATGTTTTGTAATCTGGTTTATTTATTATTTATATATTTTACTGCAATGAAAAATATACTTAATTATTAAAATTTTAATTGCCTAATTAATTTAACAGTTGGTGTTACATATAAAGTTTTATTGGAGCCTATAGATTATTTTTAATAAGAAAATAAATAGTACTTTATACATACTTTAAATATTGCTAAAATAATATGAAAATAATATGTGTTTCTAAAGAAATATTATGATATAATAAAAAAAAATTAGTAACATTGTGACTAAGGAGATACGATGAAAAAAAATATAAAAAATATAAAAAATAATCTTAAATTATATTTAATTTCTTTTTTGGCTGGCAGTATTATTGGGACATTATTATCACTAATTTTAAAAATATATATAGGACATAAAGTTACTCTCTCTGATGTTATTATGTCAATAATATTAGGAGGGCTTGTTGCAAGTATTACATATTATCTTCATAAAAAATCAGAAAAAAAGCTACAAAAGGAAAAAGAAAAATTGAAAACTACTTTGAATTCTATAGGTGATGCAGTTATTTCTACAAATATAGAGGGTGAAATTGTTATTATGAATCCAGTTGCACAAAGATTAACTGGATGGCAAATGGAAGATGCTATAGGTAAACCTATACAGAAAGTTCTTAATATTGTTAATGTAAAAACAAGAAAAAGGGTCGAAAATCCAGTAAATAAAGTTCTAGAAAAAGGAAAAATAGTAGGGCTCGCTAATCATACTGTATTAATAGCAAAAGATGGAAGTGAATATCAAATAGCTGATTCGGCTGCTCCAATTATAAATAATGAACATAATATCACAGGAGTTGTCTTAGTATTTAGAGATGTGACTAAAAAGTATAGGCAACAGAAAGTAATAGAAGAAAGCAAGATGCGATATGAACAATTATTTGAAAATATAAACAGTGGTGTAGTAATTTATGAAGCTACTCAAAATGGCGAAGATTTTATAATAAAAGAGATTAATAAAGCTTCAGAAGAAATTGAACAAATAGATAGAAACGAAGTGATTGGAAAAAGTATAAAACAGGTATTTCCAGGAATTATTGATTTTGGTTTATTTGATGTATTACAACGTGTGTGGAGAACAGGTACAGCAGAAAATCATCCGATTTCTCAATATGAAGATGACCGAATTACAGGATGGAGAGAAAATTATGTTTATAAATTAAATTCAGGAGCGATAGTTGCAATATACGATGATATAACAGAATCTGAACAGCAAAATGAATTAATTGAATTTCAAAAACAAAGATTAACAAATATAATTGAAGGAGCTGATTTAGGTACTTGGGAGTGGAATGTGCAAACAGGGGAAAATATTGTTAATGAAAAATGGGCTGAAATTATAGGTTATACTCTGGAAGAAATTTCGCCTACTACTTTTGAAGTATGGGAGAAATTCACCAATTTTGATGATATAATAAAAATCAAAAAAATGTTAAAAAAACACTTTGAAGGGGAAATTGATCAATTTAAGACGGAAATTAGAATGAAACATAAAGATGGACATTGGGTTTGGATTCAAGTTTGCGGAAAAGTAATAACTTGGAATGAAGATGGTAAACCAAAATATGTATATGGTACTCATAAGAATATCACTAAACGCAAAAAGGCAGAGCGACAATTAAAATACAAAACATTCCATGATGAACTAACTGGATTATATAACAGAGCCTACTTTAATGAGGAATTAAAACGCTATAATAATAAAAGACAGTTACCCTTGAGTATTATTGTGGGTGATGTTAACGGATTAAAAATAGCTAATGATAGTTTTGGGCATAAAGAAGGTGATAGGTTTTTAAAAAGAATTGCTCAAATATTAGAAAATTCTTGTCGACAAGAAGATCTAGTGGCTCGTATTGCAGGGGATGAATTTTTGATATTACTCCCTCAGAGTTCTAAAGAGGAAGCAGAAGAAATTTATGCAAGGATTAAAGATACCTGTCAGAAATCTGAGGAAGGTCCAATTAAGCCTAGTATTGCTATGGGAATTGCAACCAAAAAGAAAATAACTGATGATTTTGAGAAAGTATTAAAAAAAGCAGAGGATAAAATGTATCAAAATAAAGTGTATGAAAGTAAAAGCGTTCATAATACAATTATTGATTCATTAGAAACAATGCTTAGAGAAACAACTAATGAAACCTTAGAGCATAGTCAACGGCTTGAAATTTTAGCTGTAGCTTTAGGAAAAAAATTGAATTTATTTGGACATGAGTTAGATGTCTTAGCTTCATTAGCAAACTTACACGATCTAGGTAAAATTACTATTTCTAAAGACATATTGCAAAAACCAGGCCCTTTGACTGATAGCGAATGGGAAGAAATTAAAAGACATCCAGAGGCAGGTTATAAAATAGCTAATTCCTCTCCTAAATTAAAAGATATTGCTGAAGGTATCTTATATCATCATGAGCACTGGGATGGTAAAGGTTATCCTCAAGGACTTATAGGTGAAGAGATACCTTTATTAGCTCGTATTATCGCTATAATTGACTCATATGATGTAATGACTAACAGCAGACCCTATAAGGAAGCAATGAGTAAAAAAGATGCTTTAGAAGAAATTAAAAGATGTGCAGGTAGTCAATTTGATCCAAATCTTTCGAAAGAATTTATCACTATGATAAGTGAATAGTTATATAAGTACAAATAGTTTTAAGTATTTTGTTATAGTATTAAAATATTTTCATGTACTTTTTATTTATCTACTATTATGTAGAGCTTTACTTGTGAAGCTCCCATGACCCTAAAGGGTTGGGGCTTCTAAGAGATTAGGAGTCGCTTTACCAGACTTAGTTTTAAGAAATTTTAGCTACGATATATAAGTTATAACACCCTAAGTTGACGCATCAGACTTCCAAACTGTTATCTGTAATTAAGTTGGAATTATGGGATAGCTCCTGTGTTGCAGATGTAAAAAGCTTATTTATCATTGTCGAGATGGGGTCGGATTCTATAGTTGGTAATAGATTATAGATACGCACTACCTGCTTTTTAGCAGAGGATTTAACCGAGCAAGAGAGTCAACTACTCCAAAAGACTAGTAGCTCTTTTGCTCAATATTTACAAATGTTAGTGTCAAAATAGAAGAACAAGGCTAATGCGATTCATCTCCGACCCTAAAGGGATAGGAGTTTTCTCGCACAGTCTTATATAAAAACATATCTGAATTTTTATTCTTGTATGAAAATTATAAAGTAAGATATATATCAAAAGTAATTTTTTTAATTTGAAATGTGAAAAATAAATACGATATTTATACTGACAATACTGTTAAAAGTAATGGATTGTCAGTATTTTTAATTATATTTTATACAAAACGAGAAAAATTTATTTGATAAATAAATAAAAGATTAAATAGGGTCTGAATAATATAAGAAAAATATCAATAAAACCACTGAAAATAGTGCATTTGTTGCCAAAATGTGGTATAATAGATACAGGGAAATAAAACTATAACTGTATCTAAGGCGGTGTAAAATGTATAAAGAAAATCTAGCGCAAATGGGAATTGATGAATTTTTTAGAACATATCAGATAAAATTAGATCCAGAAAATCGGTGGGTAAAATATGCTGAATTGATACCATGGCATAAATTTGAAAACGA
>JAYEHA010000040.1:0-5944 GCA_034659335.1 Bacillota bacterium | reverse complement strand
TGAAAGGTTAAATGAATAAAGATGCAAAAAAATAAAAACCACCATAATAAAATGGTGGAGGATTAGAATAAATGAAAAAATAAAGATGTTGAAGTTTAAACTCTTGGTTTGTTCTGAGAGTGTATTTTATTTAAAGGAGGAAAAATGATATCAATATTTGGTGCAGGAAATGGCGGGTTAGCTTTGTCTACATATTTAATTGAAAAAAAATATGATGTTACATTATGGAACAGAAGTACTGAGAGAATTAAAAGCATAATTAATAATGATAACTCAATAAATGTTTTTGATTATTTAGGTAATGATAGAAGTATAAAAATCAGAAAAATTACACAAGATTTAGAGTT
Organism: Bacillota bacterium; assembly: GCA_034659335.1. GTDB lineage: Bacteria > Bacillota > Clostridia > Peptostreptococcales > Acidaminobacteraceae > HSG29. The sequence goes on along the minus strand of JAYEHA010000040.1, from coordinate 5,597 downwards.
AGCAGTAAAAAGTTCAAAAATTTTAATAATTATTACTCCAGGATTTGCTCATAGAGAATTAGCAGATAAAATGTCAAAATATTTAACTGAAGATCAAATTATAATTTTAATGCCTGGCAGAACATTAGGAAGTTATGTTTTTAAAGATAAAGTTAAAATGAATACTGGACTTGATATAGAATGTTTTGAATCGCAAACTATTCTCCATACATGTAGAGCAGTAGATAATAATTTAACTATTTATGCAAAAAAACCTTTAGTAACATTTTCAACTAATAATTTAATTAATAAGAAAAATATAGAACTTGTTAATGACATTTTCCCTGAATTTAAATATGAGGAAAATTACTATTCTGTAACACTTAATAATATTGGTGCTATATTACACCCTATACCAACAATACTTAATACAGGTAGAGTTGATGGTAAGGTAAAATTTAAACATTATCATGATGGTATAACTCCTAAAATCGCTAAATATCTTAGTGTAATTGATAATGAAAGAAAACTTGTATGTGAAAGTGTAAATTGTAAATATACTTCAGTATTAAGTTGGTTGAAAACCACTTATAAAGTTACTTCTGATGATTTACATGAAGCTATAAAAGAAGTTAAAGCTTATGAAAATATTTATGCACCAAATACTTTAAATCATAGATATATTTATGATGATTTAATTACAGGGTTAGTTCCTATTTATAATATTGGTAAAAGTAATTGTGTTGAAATGCCAAATACTGAAGCTTTTATTAGATTTGCATCAAATTTTATGGAAGAAGATTTTTTTGAAAGAGGTCGTAAGACTAATCAAATTTCAAATTGTCAAAAAATAAGTTAATGTGAGGTAAAAATGAAAAAAATATTAATTGGTTCTATTGGAACATGTGTACATGCAGCAGGAATTTATAATTTTTCTAAAATTGCTGAAAAAGAGGGATATATAGTAGAGTATTTAGGTAGTTCTAATCCAATTGATAAAATAATTGGTGCAATTATAGAATTTCAACCTCAAATTGTATCTATTAGTTATAGGCTCAGTAGTGATGGCGTTAGAAAATTATTAAATGAATTAGATGAAAAACTTAATAATAACAATTTAAAAGATAGAATATTTATTTTTGGTGGAACTATTGAAACATCTGCTGTTGCATTAGAATTTGATTTCATTTCAAAAATATTTGATGGTTCTGAAGAAAAAGAAGAAAGCATAATGTTTTTAAGAAATCAAGATAAAAAAAATATTGATGAAAAAATGCCGCAAACTTTAAGAGAGCGAGTAGAATTTAAAAAGCCATTTCCACTTATACGACATCATATTGGTTTAGATACTATTGAAGAAACTGCTGAGCATATTAAAATATTAGCAGAATCAAAATTATTAGATGTAATATCTATAGCTCCGGATCAAAATTGTCAACAACATTACTTTGATCAAAAAGAGATGGATCATAATGAAGACGGTGCAGGTGGAACGCCCATTAGAAATACCGATGATCTATTAAAACTTTATAGCGCAAGTAAATTTGGGAATTTTCCTTTAGTAAGATGCTATACTGGAACAACTAATGTAAAAGAGTTTTCTAAAATTTTAAAAGATAATATTAATAATGCATGGGCTGCTATTCCAATAACTTGGTATTCAGAATTAGATAGAAGATCAGAAAGAGATTTATTAGATGCAATTATTGAAAATCAAAATGCAATAAAGTGGAATGCAGAAAACAATGTACCGGTGGAGACAAATGAATCTCATCAATGGGCATTAAGATATTGTAGTGATGTAATTGAAGTTACAACAGCATTTTTAGGAGCTTATAATGCTAAAGCATTAGGTGTAAAAGATTATGTAATGCAGTTTATGTTATCGAATCCACCAAGTATATCGCCTAAGATGGATATTGCAAAAATGGTCGCAAAAATTGAAATGATACAAGAATTAGAAAATGATTATTTTAAAATGATACGTATGGTTAGAACTGGTTTACTTGCTTATCCAGCTGATCCTGATGCCGCAAAGGGTCTTATAGCTAGTACAATGTTTTATGGTGCATATTTAAAACCAGATATTATACATGCGGTTTCATATACCGAAGCAATAAAGCGTGCTACTTCAAAAGAAATAATTGAAACAGTAAAAATAATTAAAAAATCTTTTTCATTAGCAAGTCAAGGATTACCAGATTTCTTAGCTGATAAAGAGATTTATGATAGAAAAGAAGAACTAAAAAAAGAAGCAAGAGTTTTATTAGATGCAATGTCTGAAATGGGAAATCATTTAGAAGATCCATTATCTGATGCTGAAGTTATATATAATTCTATAAAACTTGGTATTTTAGATGCGCCAGGCTTAAAAGGATTTTCTGTTGCACAAGGTAAATTTTCGACAGAAATATTAGATGGCAAACATGTTTCGGTTGATAAGGATGGTAAAGTAATTACAGAAAAAGAAAGACTTAAACTTTTAGGATTATAATAATTAATCCTTTTTTTTAATGGAAAATTAGAGGATAAATATAATTAAAGAAGGTTTTAAATTTGGAATGCTTTTACAAATTGCTATTGGTCCAGTATGTATATACCTATTTAATGAATCGATGAAAAATGGATTATTAAGTGGATTTGTTGGCATTTTAGCAGTAGTTATTATTGATTTGTTTTTTTAACTTTATCAATCGTAGGAATCTCTACAATTGTAAAAAAAAAGAAAAAAAAGATTAAAAATATTTGGTTCACTAGTTTTACTAATGTTTAGAATGAAAATGATATTTAACTCAATATATCTTTCAAATGAAATTATGATTAATCCGAATAGCCTTAATTATTTTAAAACATTTATTACTGTAATAGTTTTAACAGGTTCGAATCCTCTTACAATAATATTTTGGTCAAGTGTATTTTCAACAAAAATAATTGAAGAAAATTATGATACAAAAGACTTAATATTATTTGCAGTTGGAGCATTAACTTCAACGTTTGTTTTTCTAAGTTTTATAATAATTTTAGGGCAATTTACACGTAACTTCTTAAGCAAAGAAATTATTTCAATACTAAATATTATTATTGGTTTTGTTTTAATCTGTTTTGCAATTAAACTTTTTTTTCATAAAGAAGAAAATAAAAGTAACTATAATAAAAATTAAAACTGACAATCATAATAAAATGATTTATAATAAAATTTAAATAAAGGGTGATAATTTTGAAAAAAAGAATTGCATTAATTTTAATATCTGTGTTAATGATAGGTTTTGGTATTTATCGTGGTGAAATGAGTATTGTATTTAATAAAGCTATTAATATCTGTCTGGAGTGTATCGGAATTGGTTAAATTAAGAAGAAAAATCATACAATTTATTACAACTGTTGTTTATAATTTTAATATTAAAGGTTTTTTTACAGGCAAAATTTATACTGGAGATTTAAAAAATGCTTGTGTCCCTGGATTAAATTGCTACTCATGTCCTGGTGCTGTTAGTGGTTGTCCAATTGGGGCAATACAATCTGTGCTTGGTCACTATAAGTATAAATTTTCTTTTTATGTTTTTGGTTTTTTTATGCTAATGGGTACTTTTTTGGGAAGATTTGTTTGTGGTTATCTCTGCCCATTTGGTTTTTTTCAAGAGCTTATTTACAAGATTAAAAGTAGAAAATTTAAAATTAGTAGAAAATTTATATATATTAAGTATTTTATTTTAGTAATATTTGTTATTTTATTACCGCTATTTTTTACTAATTCAGTTGGATTAGGTGATCCAGCATTTTGCAAATATATATGTCCTGCTGGTACATTAGAAGCTGGAATTCCTTTAGTTTTATTGAATGAACCATTAAAAAATGTTATAGGATGGTTATATGCATGGAAATTACTAATATTACTAATAGTAGTTATTAGTTCCATATTTACATTTAGACCATTTTGTAAGGTTATTTGCCCATTAGGAGCTATTTATTCTCTTTTTAATAAAGTGAGTGTTTTTAGATATGCCTTTGATGAAGCAAAATGCACACATTGTAATAGATGTGTTGAAACATGTAAAATGGATGTATTACCACATTTACAAGTAAATGATATAGAATGTATTCGTTGTGGAGAGTGTATTGAGGTTTGCCCAACTGGTGCAATTACTCAAATGGTTATTTTAGGAGATGATTTAAAAAATGAAAAAGTTAATTAGTTTTATATTTATAGGAATATTGGTGTTTTCTTTAGTTGGATGTCAATCAAGTATCTCAAATGAAAATGTGGTTGATTCAAATAAATTTATTGATTTTATTTCTGAAGATATGAATGGTAATGAAATAACACAAGATATTTTTAGTGAAACTACAATTACATTAATAAATATTTGGGGCACGAGTTGTCCACCATGTATTAATGAAATGCCAGATTTAGAAGAAATTAATAATGAATTAAATAGTGATGAATTTCAAATAATAGGAATAGTAGCTGGTGGAAAACCTTTTAAAAATGAAGCACAGGATATTCTTAATCAGTTAGAAATTAGCTATACCAATCTTTTTTTTACTGATAGTGATTTTGCAAAGTTAGAAGTTCAATTTGTCCCTATGACTTTTTTAGTGAATAGTGATGGTGAAATATTAGAAGATCCAATTATTGGATCATTATCTAAAAGCGCGTTTTTAGATAAAATTAATGGATATTTAAATAAATAATGTGGAGTTTATACTCAAATAATAACAGAGGGAGCATTAAGAATGAAAAATTTAAATGTTCTTTATACTGGATAGCTTCTTTCTAGTAATTATTATCTTTTCAATAGTATTGTTTTTATAGATAACAAAGTATTCAAATTTAATGAATTTTTGTAAATGAATCACTTCATAAGTTAAAATGAAAGCTTTTGTTTTGACGCTTTTATTTTCTCATAAGATTTGGTGATTGTATAAAATCATAGATGCTTTAAATTATAAATATAAGGCTAACATTTATCGCTGACAACACTCAACCCATACTAAAAAAAATTATTTATTGAAAAGAAAATAGGTTAACACATTAAAAACTATATAATTTCTAAAGGTTCTCTCAAAAGAGGATCTTTTTTAGTTTTAATTTTTAGTATAAGTTATAACTTAATATTAGACTAAAAATAATATAATCAGAGCGAAGGTTTAGTCTTTTGAACTGAATAGATGTATGGCACTGTTTGTTTTTTTGATATAAATGCTTAATTAGCTCAATTCTTCTGAAATAGGGATACAGAATAAAAATTTCAATAAAAATGCTTGACCATAGTGGTCAAGTTGTGGCATTGTTAAATTGACCACAGCGGTCAAGCAGAGAAAGGAGTAATAAATGAACAAAGCATTAAATAAGCTTGAAACAAAAAAAAGAGATCAAATAATTAATAGTGCATTGAAGGAGTTTGCTGAGAATGGCTTTATGAAAGCGTCGACCAATATAATTGTAAAAAATGCTGATATTTCAAAAGGTACATTATTTAATTATTTTGGGAGCAAAATTAAACTTTTTAATTTTTTAGAGGAATTTGTTATTTCTACTGTTTATAATTCGATTATTGATAATATTGATTGGACTATAGAGGATTTTTTCGAACGAGTAAAGCAAGTAACAAACATTA